>NZ_KB894603.1 GCF_000374545.1 Anaeromusa acidaminophila DSM 3853 | reverse complement strand
AGCCCACTGCATTGATAACGGCCCCATGGAGGGCTTCTGGGGAATACTGAAGCGCGAGATGTACTATGGCCGGAAATTCACCAGTAGAATGGAATTTATACATGCAATCCGCAGCTATATCCACTACTACAACTTTGACCGATTACAACGAAAGCTGGGCGTTATGACACCTTATGAATACCACGAACACTACAGCGCTGCATAAGAAAAACAGCTCATCCAAACGGATGAGCTGTAAAGGAACTCTTTATATTGTTTGATTGTCCTATTGACGGGGAGCACACCAAGGCACGGTCTTTTTTTGTTTCCCCTTAGATAAACTGCGCCAGAACTAAAATCAGAACCAGCGCTACTATCGCCAGAATGGTTTCCAACACAGTCCAGGTTTTCAGCGTCTGTGTCACGGTCATACCGAAGTACTCTTTAATGATCCAGAAACCAGAATCATTTACATGCGAAAGAATCAAGGAGCCAGAGCCGACTGCCAGCACCATAAGTTCCGGCGAGGCATTCATATTGGCCGCCAGCATAGGCGCCACAATGCCAGCGGCAGTCATCATGGAAACCGTAGCCGAGCCGGTGCAGACGCGGATCATCGCCGCAATTACCCAGCCCAAGACGAGGGGATTCAGATCAAGAGACGTTGCGGTTTTCGCGATTTCCGTACCCACGCCGCTGTCAAGAAGCACCTTATTAAAAGCGCCGCCAGCGCCGATAACCATGAGAATGCTGGCCATAGCCGGCAAGGATTGATCGCAGAATTTGCCGATATCGCTCAAAGAGAATTTACGCTGCAGTCCAAAGGTAAAGAAAGCAAAAATGAGAGCTAATAATAAGGACATAAAGGGACTGCCGACAAACTTCATCACCTGGTAGGAAACCGCCGTCTTCGGCAAGGATAAATCAGCAATCGTACCCAACAGCATCAGCAGCACAGGCATCATGATCGTCAGAACAGTCACACCGAAGCTGGGCATTTCTTCATCAGTACGACCAGCCTTGATCTGGTCTGCAAAGGTTGCCGGAACCTTAATAGTTTCCATGCGCGGTGCAATATAACAGGCAAACAGAGGACCTGCCACAATGGCCGTAGGCAGACCGACAATCAAGCTGTATAAAATGGTTTTGCCCACATCGGCTTTAAAAATATCCACTGCCGCCATGGCTGCCGGATGCGGCGGCACCAAACCATGCACCGTTGACAGACCCGCCAGAAGAGGCAAGCCGATTTTCAAAAGGGACATGCCGGTTTCTTTGGCAATGGTAAATACCAAGGGAATTAAGAGTACGAAACCAACCTGAAAAAACACGGGAATACCTACGATGAAGGCCACAAACATCATCGCCCAATGCACGTTCTTCTGTCCAAAAGAGTCAATCAGCGTTTTCGCCACGCGCTCGGCGCCGCCGGATTCTTCGAGCATTTTGCCCAGCATGGTTCCCAAGCCTAAAACAATCGCGATAAAGCCAAGAGTATTGCCCATCCCCGCTTGAATGGAGCCTACAATTTTGTCCAGCGGCATGCCCGCCGCCAGACCCAGCAGTACCGAGACCACCATCAGGGTAACGAAGGGATTGATCTTCAATTTTGTAATCATCACCAAGAGCAAGATGACCGCTAGGGCGGCAAGACCAATTAACATGTTTACTCCTCCTTATTTTTGAGCACGTTTTGTCTCAACTGCATCAAACCAAAAGCTCGCGACTGCGCTGATAGGCGGCAATCTCTTTAAAAGGTTCCTGCAAGCCCCAGTACGCCGCTAGGTAAATCGGATAGAGCTCAGCATAGGTTTGACTGTCTGCCGGGTTGGGCTCAAATACTTTTTGTATGCCCACCATGTCCGCCGCCACTTCGACGCTGTCTACCAGGCCTAATGCATAAAATCCCAGCAAGGCCGCGCCAAACGCCGCGCCTTCTTCTACCTTGGGCAAGGAAATTTTACGACCCAGTACATCCGCTAAAATTTGCATCCACAGATTGGAACGGGTAAAGCTGCCGCTGAGGCGGATTTCCTTAGCTTCCCCGGTTACCTCTTCCAAGGCGTCCAAAATGCTTTTGATGCGATAGCAGATGCCTTCCAAGGTAGCGCGAATCATATGCCGTTTATCATGATTCAAGGTCAAGCCGAAAAGCACGCCCCGCGCATCGGCATTCCAGTAAGGAGCTCGCTCACCGGCAAAGAAAGGCAGTAGAATCAAACCGTCCGATCCTGCGGGCACTTTTTCCGCATAATGCGAAAGCAAGGCGTATGAATCCAAGCCCAGTTTTTCCGCCACCCGCTGCTCGGTCTCCGAAAATTTATCCCGCATCCAGCGAAAAGCAATGCCGCCGTTCGTGATCGCGCCGCCGATCATCCAGTGCTTCTCCGTCAAGTTGTAGCACCAGGTCCGGCCCTTCTCGTCATTCTTCGGCTGCTCGCAGACCATGCGCACAGCACCACTGGTGCCGATAGTGATGTTAATCTGTCCCGGTTTGACGGCTCCAACACCGACATTGGCCATCATGCCGTCACCGGCTCCTAAAACAGCCACGGCCGCTGCCGGCAAGCCCAGCCGTTTAGCGGCTTCCGGCAGCAGCGGCACCGCGTCCGTTGTGGGCCGTACCGGCACCATCTGCTGCGGAGAGATGCCCAGCACTCCCAGAAGTTCTTCATCCCAGTCACCCTTAAAACAGTCATAAAGACCGGAACCGCTGGCAATGGAACGGTCCACCAAACGCTGCCCTGTCAAGCGCTCCATCAGATAATCTTTAATCGAGCCAAAGCAAGCTGTTTGCGCAAAAATTTCCGGACGGTATTTTTTCATCCAGTATACCTTCAACAATGGATACATGGGGTGCAGGGGACAACAAGTCCGCGCATAAACCGCCTGCATATTAATGTGATTTTTCAGCTCTTCCTTGATCATCTGGCCCCGCGTATCCGCCCAGGTCATCATGGGCATCAACGGTTTTCCCGCCTCATCTAAACAAACAAGGCTGTGCAGCACCGTACTGAAGCACAGGCCTTTTACCTGCGTTGCCGCTGCGCCGATATCCTGCACGGTCTTTTGGATTACCCGTTCCATCGCCGCCAGCAGCATGTCCGGATCTTGTTCCGCCGCGCCGCTCTGGTCCGTGTGCAGCGGGTATTCTTCCGCTGCTGTTGCCAGCGCCGTCCCATCCGGCTGGTAAACAACAGAACGCACACCGGTGGTGCCGATGTCTACGCCGATAAATAATGCTGTCTCACTCATCGCTTTCCTCCTGTTATCCTGCCTATGCCGGCAGCAATCCTTGACGCGCTTCTTGAATGGCGGCTAGGAACTTCTTCGCCGTCTCCGTAATTCCCGCATAATCTCCGTCTTTGGCGCTTCCCGTCAGACTGCCCCCAGCCCCTACGGCTACAGCGCCAGCGCGGATCCATTCGCCTACATTATCCACCGATACGCCGCCAGTCGGCATAAGCTGCGCCTGGGGCACCGGCCCGTGAAAGGCTTTGATAATCTTGGGCCCAAAGAGTTCTCCCGGAAAGACCTTGATAATGTCCGCTCCCAGCTCCAAGGCGCTGACGACATCCTTCAGCGTCGATACGCCCGGCATAACCGGCACGCGGTACCGATTGCAAAGGCGGATGGTTTCAGCATGCAAGCTAGGAGTCACCACGTATTCGGCGCCGCTCAGAATGGCCACGCGGGCCGTCTCCGGATCCAGCACACTCCCTACGCCCAGCACTACTTCGCCCTGTCCGTAGGTCTTCGCCAGCTCTTCCACCACTTTATGCGCCCCCGGCACGGTAAAGGTGATTTCAATACCCGCTACCCCGCCGGCAATACAGGCGTCGGTAATGCGTTTAGCTTCTTCACCGCTGGCGGCGCGCACCACCGCCACCAAACCGCAGTCCGTAATCCGCCGCAAGACTTCCTCTTTTTTCATGGCCGCCTCCTTTACGCTTTACGCACAGCGCCGCGTGAAGCTGAAGAAGCATGCGCTCCGTACAGCTTCAAGAACAGGCTGTCTTCTTCGATTTCCCTGGGCGTCTTTTCTTGACGCCGCCGCGCTTCTTCCTCCGGCGAAACTTCCCAGAGCAAGCTGCGCTGGGCAATATCAATGGAAATCATGTCTCCGTTTTGCACGTACGCAATAGCGCCGCCATCCGCCGCCTCTGGTGACAGATACCCTATCGCCAACCCGCCGGACGCCCCAGAGTAGCGGCCATCCGTAATCAGCGCCGTATGGCCCACTTTGGCCAAAACTTCAGTCACGCGGTGCATTTCCCGCATACCTGGTCCGCCTTTGGGGCCTTCGTTGCGCACAATCACCACATCGCCGGGAACAATCTTTCCTTGTTCAAAATGCTCCATGCACTCTTCTTCCGACTCGTACACCTTGGCTGGACCGCGGAATTGCCATTCCTCGGGGGCTACCGCAGAGCTTTTAACCACAGCCCCTTCGGGTGCCAGATTGCCCTGCAGCACCGCCACGCCGCCTTCCGGGGAAAAGGGATTGGTCCGCGGGCGAATTACCGTACCATCCGCATGCGGCGCCTCGGCCAGGTTCTCCGTCAGCGTTTTGCCGTTCACCGCTAAGGCGTTGCCGCGCAGCAGCGGCTCCAGCTCTTTCATAATGGCGGGAATACCGCCCACCGGTTCCAGATCCGCCATCGTGTATTCCTGGCTGTTGGGAACCAGCTTCGTCAACAGCGGCGTCTGTCGGCTGATGCGGTCATAATCGCCAAAAGTCACTTCCAAACCGCACTCGGAGGCAATGGCCGGCAAGTGCAGGAAGGTGTTCAGCGAACCGCCCATGGAAGAAACAACAGCCATAGTGTTTTCAAAAGCCTCTTGGGTCAAAATGCTGCGCGCGCCAATGCCTTTTTCCACCAGTTCCAGCACGGCCCGGCCGCTTTCTCTAGCGATTTTCCGACGCTGCGGCGAAAGAGCCAGCGGCGCCGCCGAGCCAGGCAGCGACAGCCCCAAGGTCTCCGCTACAATGCACATGGTGTTGGCTGTGCCCAGGAACGGGCAAACACCGGGAGTCGGATAGTATTCCAAGGTGACATCCACCAATTCTTTTTCACCGATTTCACCGCGCAAAAACGCCTGCCTGGCTTCTTTCGATTTCTTGGGCAGCACTTTGTTTTGCATAGGACCGCCGGTCACCAAAACCGTCGGCATATCCAAACGGCCTGCCGCCATCAGCATGCCAGGCACAATTTTATCGCATGACGCCAGCATGACCATGCCGTCAAAAATACCGTGACCCAAGATCATGGCCTCGACCGAATCGGCAATGAGTTCCCGGCTGGGCAGCACGTATTTCATGCCTTTATGTCCTTGCGCAATGCCGTCGCAAATAGCGATCGTATTGAATTCCAGCGGATAGCCGCCGGCTTCAATGACTCCCTGTTTTACCTCTTCCGCCAGTTCCCGCAAATGACAATGCCCTGGGACAATGTCGTTCCAGGAATTGACGATGGCGATAATGGGCTTATCCAAATCCTCATAGTGCGTGCCGCAGGAACACAAATGGCCTTTGGCGATAGCACGCTGGTAAGGAGGCATCGTTTGTAGCTGTCTCATGATTTTCTCCTTTTATTTTTTTCTTTTTTTGTTTTTTTGGTGAAAATTTTTTTCTTTTTTTACATTATACGAAGGCTTATCGGAAAATGCAAGAAAATTTTTGCATTCTTTCGACCAATCTCAGGTGTCGATATAGAACAAGAAAAGCCGCGTAGTTTCTAGATTTTACTGGCTGGAACGCTCCCGCTATGATAAAGTAAAAGGTAGATTTGAAAATTTTTTTCAGAGGAGTCGTCTTCATTATGAACAAAAATTCATCGCATACGCCACCGCCAGGACAGCCCGGCTGTCTTACGGTGCTGCGCAGCATTTTACCCCATCTAACAAAAACAGAGCGTAAAGCCGCTGAATATATTTTGGAAAACCCTGCCGAAGTCATCCACCTGACAATTACCAGCCTGGCGGAAACCTGCAGTATTGCTGAAGCTACCATCTTCCGACTCTGCAAAAAAGCCGGTTTCACAGGCTTTCAATCCTTTAAAATTGCCTTAGCTGCGGAAATGTATCCTACCTTCGCTACCGAGTACCAAGAGGTATCTGCCGACGATTCTCCCGGCGCCCTTGCGGCTAAAGTATTCCACAGCATCTCCGAAGGCCTACAGGACACCCTGCGCATCGTCGATGAAAAAGAGCTGGCCAAAGCCATCGCCGCCGTTTGCCAGGCTAAACGCATTTACGCGTACGGTTCCGGCGTCTCCTCCATCGTCGCTTTAGATATCGAATATCGTTTTATCCGTTTTGGCATTCCGGTGGTTTCCTACTCTGATGCGCACATGCAATATACCTCCGCTTCGCTGGCCAAGCCTGGGGACGTCATCCTGGTCATCTCCCACTCCGGCTCCAACCAGGACATCCTCGGCGCCATCGAACTGGCCAAGCCTTGCGGCGCTACGGTTATCGCCATTACCAGCCATCTTCGCTCCCCCATCAGCCAAGCGGCGGATATTACCCTCTGCGGCATGGCTAGGGAAGTCAACTACCGCAGTGAAGCCATGGCCTCCCGCCTCATGCACATGGCCTTGATTGACGCCTTGTATGTCGGCGTCATGCTGCAGCAGCCAGACACCATCAAAGCCAATGTCCAAAAAATGCGCACGGCCGTTTCCCGGCGGAAAGTATAGGTACAACAGGAGAACAAACAGGAGTCTCGATGAGAATCTGATGGCTTGCATGAGGGTTGCCAAATACGAACTTTCAACACAAAACATCTAAAATATAAAAATCACCCTGACAGCGCGTCAACGCCATCAAGGTGATTTTTATATTTTAGAACTAGATACTCAAACGCAGGAAGCTGTTGGTTTAATGAGCACTCCGTCATAACAAGGATTTTTTCGCCAGACGCGAAAGAAAACGCAGGCAGAGCGGTGCTCTGTCGAGGCTTTCTGACAAAGTCTGTCGTAAAAAGAACTGTTTTGACGCGTGCTGCGAGTAAAGCAGTAGTATCCTTAGACAATACCCTGCCGCAACAGGTCGGTAACATGCACCAGGCCCACGGAGCGGCCGTCTTTGTCCACTACAGGCAGGACAGTAATCGGCTTGGGACGATGCTGCTCCATCATGCGCAGCGCTTCAGCAGCCAGCTTTTCCGCGGTAATGGTCTGCGGCTGCTTGGTCATCAGCTCGCCCACATTATGGGTAAGAAAATCAAGGCCCTTTTCCAGGCCGCGACGAATATCGCCGTCCGTAATCAAGCCTACCAGCTTACCCTCTGCATCCACGACCGAAGTAGCCCCAAGGCCCTTATCGGTAATAACAAAGAGCGCTTCCTTGACGCTCTGTTCTACGGTTACGGTCGGATTTTCCTCTTCGCCGTGCATGACGTTGGCTACCTTCATCAGCAGCTTGCGTCCCAGCGCGCCGCCGGGATGGAAAACAGCAAAATCGTCCGCCGTAAACTTACGCGCCGCCATGAGCACCACCGCCAAAGCATCGCCCAGGGCCAATTCCGCTGTCGTGCTTGTGGTCGGCGCCAGTCCCAAGGGACATGCTTCCTGCTCTACCGAAGCATCCAACACCACATCCGCATTTTGCGCCAGCGTCGACTGAGCATTACCGCAAATTGCAATGATTTTAGCGCCAATACGACGAATCGACGGCAAAATGTTAATCACTTCCGAGGTTTCCCCGCTATTGGAAATGGCTAAAACAATATCATCTTGCGTCACCATGCCCAAGTCGCCATGAATGCCTTCCGCCGGATGCAGGAAAAACGAGGGGGTACCTGTACTCAGCATAGTTGCTGTAATCTTCTGCCCCACATGTCCCGGCTTACCCATGCCGGTAACAATGAGTCGACCCTTGGTTTCCAAAATCATCTGCGCCGCCAGCACAAACTGTTCGTCAATGCGCGGAATGAGCGCTTCAATCGCCGCCGCCTCCATACGCAGTACCTGTCTTGCCTGTTCAATCATGCCCTATATCCTCCGTTACAAAGTTTCTTCTTCTATATTATAAAAAGAAGCCGCAAAACACAAGTCAACAAGAAACACCTGCCAATAGCAGCAGGTGTTTCTTGAATAATACCGGCCATTTCTCTACGTCTCTCAGACCGGCTGCTTATAAAATTTAGCCGACAATGGCCGCCAAAATCAGTGTGCCTGCAAGGCCGATGACAGCGGCAATGGTCGTCGATCCGGTATAAATAGTAAACATTTTGTTCATCGGAATTCCTAAAGACTCCTTTACAAACCAGAAACCGGGGTCAGTTACGTGAGATGCCCCGATAGCGCCAGCGCCAATCGCGATCGCCACCAACGCCGGGTCCAGCGAAGGATACGCCGCCAAAACCGGGGTAATAAAGCCGGCGGAGGTCATCATCGCCACAGTCGCGCTGCCGATGGCAAAACGCATAACAATGGCAATAACCCAGGCCATAATCAACGGGCTGATTTGAATCGCCGTCAGCACCGCTTTAAGCACATCGCCGATGCCGCTGTCCAGGATGACGCGGTTGAACGCGCCGGCAGCGCCGATAACCAGAATAATCGTAGCCATAGGACCCATGGCGGATTCGGTTTTCTTAGCCAAATCGCCCAAAGAGAAACCGCGTTTCAGACCCATGACATAGTAAGATAGGATAGCCGCCAGGAACAACGCCGTAATCGGGCTGCCCAGGAAGTTAACGATAGGCATGTAAGCGGCGTTCTTGTCGCCTACGAGTTCGATAATGGTTTTGCCGATCATCATCAGAAGCGGCAACAAAATGGTAAAGAGAGTAATACCGAAGGCCGGCAGTTTTTCATCCGGAGTCGGCTCCACACAACTATATTGTGCCGGAACTTCCAGATCATTGTTTTTCGACAGGAAATGACCATAAACAGGACCTGCCAAGGCAGTTGCCGGCAAACCAACTAAGAGGCCGTAGAAAATCACCTTGCCCACATCGGCCTTAAGAGCCAGCGCAATGGCCATGGCAGCCGGATGGGGCGGCACGATGCAGTGAACAACCGTCAAGGCGGTAGTCATCGCCAGCGCGATTTTTACAAGCGGCTGTTTGGATTCCTTAACAACACAAAAGAGAATCGGAGTCAGAAGTACGATACCTACCTGCAAGAAAACCGGAATACCGCAGATATAGGCAACAATCATCATCGCCCAAGCGGCACGGCTTTTGCCGATAATATTGATCAGCGTCCGAGACAGCTTTTCAGCGCCCCCGGAAATTTCCATCATCTTGCCGATGATAGCGCCCAGCGCCAGGATCGGCGCCAAGAAACCCAAGGTACCGCCCATCCCGACTTCAATGGACTTGCCAATTTTATCGAGAGGCATGCCCGTAGCAAAAGCAATGAGAAAACAAGCGGCCAACAGAGAGATAAAGGCATGAATGCGGAATTTGATGCTTAAAACAATAATCATTAAAATAGCAATACCTAGAACAGAAAGCATGCTTACTGTCGGATCCATCATTAACCCTTCTTTCTTAATCGTACTAAAAGAATATCCGATTTATAAAAAGGCTTCCGCGGCGAATGCTTCATACCCCAAAACAATTCGCCGCAAACAGCCAACAAGCGCTTATTGCTTGTTGAAATTGGGAGCGTATTGCGCCGCCAGCTTAATGGCTTCTACCATGCTGACTTCGCTGACCTTGCCTGTGCCGGCAATATCCAGGGCCGTACCGTGGTCAACAGAAGTGCGCAGGAACGGCATATTGTTAGTAATGGAAATGGTGCGTTCAAAGTCTACCATCTTGGTCGCAATATGACCTTGGTCATGATACAGGGAGAGCACGGCGTCATATCTGCCTTTCAAGGCGAAATGGAACACCGAGTCCGCCGCTACCGGGCCTACGACATTCAGACCGTCTACTTGGGCTTTGGCAATAGCCGGTTCGATTTCACGCACTTCCTCGTCACCGAAGAGGCCATGCTCGCCGCTGTGCGGGTTAAGACCGGCCACCGCCAGACGAGGATTCTTCACGCCCAGCACCTCAAGAGCCTTGGCGCAGCGATGAATGAACTCGTACATGCTCTCCGTCGTTACCAGCTCGCAAGCGCGGCGCAGCGACACATGACGAGTCAAGAAGAAGACGCGCAGGTCAAACACCTGGAACATGGTCAGCGGATTCTTGGTATTGGAGAGGTCTTCCAAAATTTCCGTATGGCCAATGTAGTTAACATGGGCGGCTTTCAGCGATTCCTTGTTGATCGGCGTTGTCGCCAAAGCGTCCACTTCCTTAGCCATGGCCAAGTCAATGGATTTCTTGATGTATTCAAAGGCGGCGCGGCCGGCCAGCGCCTGAACTTTACCGATTTGCAGCTCTTTGACATCTACATTGTTCAAATCGATCACGTCGATAGTACCAAATTCATACTTGCCGTCTTGAGGACCCTCCACACGGCGGACAGCCAGCTTGATACCGCAGAACGTCATGGCCTGCTCCAGTACGGATACATCGCCAATGACCAAGGGGCGGCAAGTTTCGTAGATTTCCGGTAGATTCAAGGATTTCACAATAATTTCAGGACCCACACCAGCAGGATCGCCCATAGGTATAGCAATAATCGGTTTTTGCATAATAAACAGCTCCTTAAAATAAAGTAGTTAAAAGACGACTAACAAGAGAACCGGAGTAACCGGAGGGTACGAAAGAGGGCTGCGAAAGATTTTTTAACAGGAGTAGATGGAGTAAATGGAGGGTACGCAGAGAGTTACGGATTTTTCAAAAGAATAGCAAGTAGAACACGCTAGCGAAGAGATTGCCGCGTCGCTGCGCTCCTCGCAACGACGGCAACAAGACTGCCGTACACGTCATTGCGAGCGAAGCAAAGCAATCTCTTTTGGCTCGTAACCCTCCTGCGGTCCCTCCCGCGACTCTGGGCACTCCTGTTCAAAGCCTGGTGCTTTTCTAGTTCTTTTTTGCGTAGCTTTCGTTAGATAGTTTAATCAACAGATAGTCCACGCATTTACTGATGGCAGTATCATCGCCAATCAGACCGCCTTTGGTCACAATGGGATGCTTATCAAAAATGCCTTTATGCAGACGGCCATACACCGCTAGCGGCAAGATCTCATCTTTCACTTCAATGCAGATGGCCTGCAGCGCATCGCACACCGCCACGGTCACATCGCCACCGCTGGTAAAGAGGCCGCCAATACAATCGCCCAGCTCTTCAATGACCCGCACGGTAATGCGCGCCAAGCCTTTGGAAATGCGCTGAGAAATCTCGTCCTGCGTTGTCCCCTTCTCTGCGGCCACTTTTCCCAGGTCGATAACATCGCATTCCCAGCAAGTGGTGGTAACACCCAGCACTTCATACGCATCCGGGTTTACGCAAATTTCTTGAACTACCCGCTCGATTTCCGTTTCTCGCTTGGCGTCATCGATCAAGTCCAATACCGATACATTCACCAGATGATGCGCATACTTAAGGCGAATGTCTTCCATCTGACGCCGCGTGTTATCGCTGACGCTGCCGACAGTCAAGAATACCTTCTGCCCTCGGGCTTCTTCCATCTCCACCACTTCCGCCGTCATGGCGCTGGTGAAAGGCCCCGGATCCACCGCCACGATAGGCAGTCCTGTCTCCTTGGCGGCTTTGGCGATATCCGCCACCGTTTCATTGGTCGTAGCGTCAATCACTACAACGCGCACGCCTTCATCATTGTACTGCAGAATGGCTTTCTTCACCGCTTCCGAGCCCTGCAGCACCGTGCTGAGCTCGATGAAACCAACCGGCTCATCCATCTGTTTAGCGACCAGAGGCACCACTTTCGACGTAGTAATGGGGTTTTTGGGATCCTTGGCCACAATGGTCTGCTCCAAAGGCACCTGATTGACCATCAGATAACCGCCAATACAAACGCGTCCTGACGTAGGAAATACCGGCACCATCAACGCCATCGTTCCTTTGGGCACATTGTCGAGAATGGCTTTAAGTTCCGGGCCGATATTGCCGCGCAGCGTACTGTCCATACGTTTGTTCACCAGCTGCACGCTGCTGTCATACAGCTTTTTCATGGCTTTATCTACCCGGTCATAGGCTTCCTGCGCTGCAATGCTGCGGCTGTCGGTACTGACAACCACCACATCCAGATTTTCTCCCTCTTCCTGCGTGTACAGGTCCAGGTCAAAAAAGGTCGCGCACCGCAAACCCTGGCGGGACAGCAGCACCGCGCTGGAATTGACCCCGGTCATGTCGTCTCCCACAATTAATACCTTTGGCATCTGTCTCTCTCCTTACGCTAAGCTCAAGCTAACTTCTATCTATACCAGCTGCAAGGCTACGCCTTTTTCTTGCAGGCGCTGCACCGTTTCTGCGTCTACGCCTTTATCGCTGATAATCAATGAAAAATCCTGCAAACTGCAAATCTTATTGATACTGCGCCGGTTGAATTTGCTGCTGTCAGCCACCAGAATCACTTTTTCCGCGGAAAGAATGATCTCTTTCTTCAACTCCGCTTTTTCAAAAGTGGGACCGCTCATCCCCAGCTCCACATCCAACGAGCTGGCGCCTACAAAAGCGATGTCAGCATAGATTTCCTTTAAAAAGGCAATCGCCCGGGAACCCATGCAAGAGCCGGTCACATTCTGTACGCGGTCGCCTGTGCAATAGATGGCAAAGGAACTGTTTTGCACTAAAAAAGCCGCGATCAGCACGTCCGTCGTCACAATGGTCAAGTTTTTCTTCTTAATCAACTCTTTGGCAATCGCCATGGTAGTAGTGCCCGCATCCAGCAATACCGTTTGCTCTTCTTCCACCAGAGCCGTCGCCGCCTGACCAATACGCTCTTTTTCCGCCTGACGCTGCATCTCTTTTTCTTGCCGCGGCAGTTCCAAAGTCAGCTTTGATTTCAACACCGCGCCGCCAAAGGTCCGGCTGACAATCTGCACGCTCTCCAGGTATTTCAAATCCCTGCGGATGGTCATAGCGGTGACGCCCAGCTGCTTCGCCAGCTCCTCCACGGTCACCCGTGGACGCTCTTCTAAGATTTGCACGATTTTTTCCTGACGCTCTACTTGAAACAAGGCATTATCACCTCTTTCGTTCGTTAATGTTCTTTTAAATGTTCGAGTATGTTCATTTTGGTTTGATTATATTCTTTCATCGACTAAAAAGCAAGAACATTTTTAAAGAAAACACAAAAGAAAAAAGGCCGCCTAAGCGACCTTCAGCCAAGAGAGAATGCAGAGTAACAGAGAAAAGCCAGAAATTTTTACGTCAGGCAAGAAAGAAAATGCAAGCATAGCAGAGCTATGCCGAGGCTTTCCGACGAGGAATGATGCAAAAAGAGCGGCTTTAGCGTGAGGTGCGCATACAGCAAGGGCTCCCTCCCTAGACATTGAGCATATCTTCACGCAAACGAGATCGTTTCATTATATATAGGTATACTGCCGTAGCGCAGGCCGCGCCAAAAACCAGCGATGCCAAAAGCAAGAAGAAATGAAAACGGCTCAGCACTTCCCAAAAGCCGCCAATATAGCCTGCCAACAAATTCCCGGCAAACTGCGAAAGATACCAAATCCCCATACACATCGACACCGCTCGCGCTGGCGCCAGCTTCGTCACCATGGACATGCCGATCGGCGAAAGGTATAGTTCCCCCAAAGTCATCACCAGCGTACTTCCCACCAGCCACCACATGCTCACCGGCGTGCCGTCCACGTCATACCAGGCTCCGGCAGGAACCAACACCAGAAA
The DNA here is from genome assembly GCF_000374545.1 of Anaeromusa acidaminophila DSM 3853. Taxonomy (NCBI): domain Bacteria; kingdom Bacillati; phylum Bacillota; class Negativicutes; order Selenomonadales; family Sporomusaceae; genus Anaeromusa; species Anaeromusa burkinensis. Next base: position 40,063 of record NZ_KB894603.1, on the reverse strand, counting down.
AGACGCGCCCAGCAACAGGCAGCCCCGAACCATCTTGGCAATGGCGCCCGGCTGCGCTCCCCGTCCGGCCTGCCAGGCCCAAAAAGCGGTAATCAAGGGAGTCAGCGTGAAAATAAACATAGGATTGAGCGACTGAAACCAAGTCTGCGGCACTTCCCAAGCGCCAATGCGCCGATCCGTATCGCTGTCAAACCAAAGCGCCAGCGTATTGCCCTGCTGCTCAAAGGCCGCCCAGAAAGGAATGGTAAGCAAGCACAGCAGCACCAAGGCGGCGATTTTTTGTTTTTCCCGCAGTGTCAGCGGCTCTTCCGCTTCTGCCGAAGCTTCTTTGCGCGCCGTCAACCGGTCCGGCTTTAAATAACGCTGGCCGTACAAATAAATTAAAAGTCCTACCATCATGCCCACGCCAGCCAAGCCAAAGCCGTAATGCCAGCCAAATACAACCCCCAGCGTACCGCAGGTCAACGGCGCTAAAAACGCGCCTAAGTTGACACCTACATAAAAAATGCTGAAGGCGCTGTCCCGCCGTTTATCTCCCGCCGGATACAGACTGCCCACCTGAGTCGAGATATTCGGCTTGAAGAGGCCGTTACCAGCGATCAAAAAGCCAAGCGCCGGGAAAAATAACGATTCAAAAGCCATAAGAAAATGCCCTATCGCCATGAGCGTTCCGCCGATGTAGACCGCCCGCCGCTGCCCCAAGAACCGGTCCGCCAAAAGGCCGCCAAAAAGAGGCGTCATATATACCAGTCCCGTATAAAGTCCGTAAATATGAGAAGCGTCCTCTTGCGAAAAAAGCAGTTGCTTGGTCATGTAGAACACCAGCAGCGCCCGCATGCCGTAGTAGGAAAAACGCTCCCACATCTCGACCAGGAAAAGCACAAACAACCCTCTAGGATGGCCTAGCCAGGTTTTTTCCATGTCTTGCTGCATATTTCAACCTCCCCTTATCGTCAGTCTTTTTGTATCAGCATCTATTTTTCTTGCACCGTCTACCTCACTAAATACAATTCGAGCAAGTTTCTTTTTTATCGAAAAGATTCCTCCGAAAGGTATTTTTTTCCTGCTAGCTATTTTTCCTTTTTACGTTCCTTTACATTTTTACATATGTATTTTGTATATTTCCGCCTAATGTATAATTAAATTTCATTTGTCCAGCAAGAACGTACATTGCAGTTGACATTCTGCTTTCTATATTCTATAATTACCTCATACTTTTTTTAGTTATTTTAATAGTTTCTATTTTCACATACTACCGTTCATGCACTGCATGGCGCAAGAAAGGATGAATCATTATGAAGATCATCGGTCTCATTGGCAGTCCGCGCCATCAAGGAAATACCGCCCATCTTGTCAATACCATGCTGCAGCAAGCCGCCGCCCTTGGCGCTGAAACAAAGCTGTATCAATTAGGCCAGCTTGACATCCAGCCTTGCAAAAGCTGCTACGCATGTAACACAGAGGAGAACTGCACGTTAAACGATGACGCTCAAGGCATTCTCCGTGAAATTGCCGCTGCTGACGCAATTGTCTTAGGTACGCCTATCTACATGTGGCAAATGAGCGGTCAGCTCAAACTGCTAGTAGACCGCATGTTTTCCTTTCTCAAACCTGATTTTTCCAGCAAGCTGGCGTCTGGCAAAAAGGTAGCTCTTGCTGTCACCCAAGGTCAAGAAGCCCCCACCGTATTCCAAGCCTATTTTGACTCGGTAGGACAGGTTTTAGACCTTCTTGGTTTCGGCGAACATCGCATGGTCACAGCGATTGGCGTCTACGAACCTGACGACGTGCTGCAACAGACCGATACCCTGGAAGAAGCCCGCGCCCTCGGCGTCTGGCTCAGTCAAAAAAGCGACAACCACTCTTTGCACCAAGCAGTTTGATTATTTTCCTATTTTGTCCATACTCTCTTGGAGCCGGCTATGCCGGTTCTTTTTTTGTGCTCAAATAGCTCTAAGAGAGCGCACAACAGAGGCACAGAGAAAAACCAGAAAAAATTGAACAGGAGAATCGGCGACGGCGCTGGATGCGCCTAGGGTCGGTTGCGCCATGGATGGCGTAGCAACCGACGTCCGTAAAGGGTACGCAGGAGAAGAACGGATTTTAACAGGAATAAAGTGAGCAAAGTGAAGATACGAAGAATCCATTAAGTTGAAATTCAAGGGTCCTGCTGATTTAATGAGTGCATCGCCATGGCAAGAGATTTTTTCGCCTAGCAAGGAAGAAGGCCGCAGGAATAGTGGCGCTCTTTCAAGGTTTTCTGACACAGCCAGGCGGAAAAAGAATTGCCCTTGGCGTGTGATACGAATAAATTAGCAGGTCCATACCAAGAGAAGGAATTTCTAGGTGAGCCGCGAAAGTATTTCATGTGTCTCCTCTGGAAAACTATGGCTATTTTTTCTTTTATCTAAAGAAAGGACGTGCCGCCATGAAGCTTTATAAATTCAGAATCCTTGCCGCTATCTTTTTCAGTTTCTCCTTGCTTATTGCTGGTTGCAGCGATTCTAAGCCTTCGCAAAGCCTTTCCAAAAGCCAGTCTCCAGAAGTTTCCTGGCAAAGCGACAGCAATATTAATCCCAAAGAATATAGTCGTCAACAAACCTTCGGCGATCTTATCGTATACAGCCGCCTGGACGGGGACCATGCCTGTTTCGGCCTTCAAGCTCCTGCCAAAGGCTGGGTCGCGCTAGGGTTCGGCTCCGAAGGAAAAATGAAAAATGCCGACATTCTCATCTTTACCCTGCGTAATGGCAAAGTAGAGGGCGAAGACGCCTTTAGCTCGTCTCCAAGCGGGCCCCATCCGTCCGACTTATCACAAGGAGGAACTAACGATATTCTAGAACTGAACGGCAGCGAAAAAGACGGCGTTATGACGGTAGAATTCAAACGCAAGCTGCGCACAGGCGATCCATACGACAAAGACTTGCAACCCGGCAGCAATGCGATTATTTGGGCCTTAGGCAGCAATTTCAAAATTGCTTCTCGGCATTTGCAACAAGGCAGCGGTACATTGACACTGGAATAAAACACATATTTTGCGCAAAAGTAGAGGGAGCCTGGCTAATATTAGCCAGGCTCCCTTTTTAATATACCATACTTTATAAAACAAACCGCGAACTACAGGAAAGACAATAACGACTTCTATTCAAACACTTCCGGATTTAGACAAGTCGGCATGGGCTGTCCGTGCAGCGCCGCCAGCAAATTATCAACGGCCAGGTTCATCATGGCTTCGCGTGTCTGCCGTCCGGCGCTGGCGATATGGGGCGTAATCAGGACATTGTCCATTTTGTAGAGTTCATGATCTACAGGCAGCGGTTCCGGATCGGTTACATCCATGGCGGCATATGCCAGTTGCCCGCTCTTGAGAACCGCCACCAAATCCGCCGTCACCACAATAGGGCCTCGAGCGGCATTGATGAAATAGGCTCCCTTTTTCATTTTACCGAATGCTTCCGCATTAAACATGCCCCGCGTTTGCGCCGTCAAAGGCGAAAGAACCAGTACAAAATCCGCTTCCGCCAGCAAGGCGTCAAAGGATCGGTAGGATGCTTCAAACTTCGCCTCATCCGCCCGGGGTCGACGGTTATGGTAGATAATGCGCATACCGCTAGCTAACGCCCGACGCGCCGCGGCGCTGCCGATATCTCCCATACCGACAATGCCCAGCGTCTTGCCATATAAATCACAGCCCAAGCCCAAATCTCCGCCGCACTGGCCTAGCGATTTCGTCCAGCGCCCGGCTTTAGCGTACGCCCAGCCTTCATGAATGCGCCGCGCCGCCGAAAGAAGAAGCCCAAAGGCCATATCCGCCGTCGCCTCTACCAAAACGCCAGGGGTGTTGCTCACCGCAACTCTTTTAGCCGTACAGGCCGGGACATCAATATTGTCATAGCCCACCATCGTATTCGCAACCACTTTCAAGTGCGAAGCCGCAGCCAAAAGAGCCTCATTTACCGGTGCGCCCGTGCAAAGCAAGCCCTCCGCATCTGCTATTTCCTCCAGCAACCGCTCTTGCGGCATACGCCCTTCCTGCTGCCAAGACACCACGTCGCCTTCCGCTTCCAAGCGCGCCAATACCTCAGGAAACAACTTACCTGTTACTACGATTTTAGCCATATCTCCGCCTCCTCAAAAAGAATACATCTCTATGTTTCATTGCCATGACTTTCTCTACTCTTGTTTATTTTCGTCACTTCGAGCCGGCTGGCCCCCTGTAAAATGCAGCTTCAACAGCACAATCTCGCTTTGAGTTCCTATGCGCAAAGGAGGTCCCCAACCGCCGTAGCCGCTGGAAACAATCATCGTCATATTGCCGCGCTGCAGCATCCCCCAATCAAGCTCGTACATTGCATGCGTAATCAAGGAAATCGGCCACATCTGCCCCTGGTGAGTATGCCCGGATAAGAGCACATCCGCACCGGCCACAGCCGCTTCGTCAATGCGCCGCGGCTGGTGATCCATCACCACTACCGGTCGGGTCAAATCCACACCGGCCAAAATATCTTCTAACGGATCGCTTTCACCCGGCTGATAACGGCTGCGCCCAAAATCGTCGCGCCCCACCAAAACCAAGCCATTGCCTACCAATTGCCAGCGATCCCTAAGCACGGTCAAACCGCCAGCCTCCAAATATTTAAGAGCTTTTTCCGGCTTACGGCTGATATACTCATGGTTGCCCATGACTGCATACACCCCTAACGGCGCTTTCAGCCCCCGCAAAACCTGAGGTATTCCATGCCGCGGCAGATAGTCCGCATCTTGATCAATGGTATCACCCACCAAAACAATGAGGTCCGCTTGCTGCGCATTAAGCTGCTGTACCAGTTCTTCAACACGCCCCCGATCAATCAACGCGCCAATATGCACATCCGACACCATGGCAATAGTCAAACTCTCTCGTCCAGGAAATTCTTTTGCAATGGTCACATCGTAGGGCTGAATCACCGGATGCCGGGCTTGATTCCAGCCATAAGCGAAAATAGCCAACGCCAGCAGGGCTGCAGCGAAGGTCAAACGTCTCCGCCAGGGGCGTTTCAAGAGCAAACAGCCCGCTTCTAAAAGCAGCAGAGATAGTACAAAATAAGTCAGCCACCCCAGCCACCAACCGCCAATGATCTCCAGGTTTTCGCCCCAGCCGGGACGCAACAACCGCAGAAACGGAACCAAAAACAAACCAAACGCCACGATCCGCAAAACGATCTGCGTTCGCCGCCGCAAACCAAACGCCACCCGGCGATATACGTAAAAGCACATCAAGCCGTAAAGAAGCGTAAAAAAGACCAAAAATAACGACACCGGTACATTCATTGCAATCGACACGCTCCGTTTTCAAAAACTCTACTCTCATCTTAGAAGAAGAGTAAAAAAAAAGCAATCTTTAAGAAGGATTTTTTCTATCAACGGAGAATATTTATCAACAATAAACTTGAGGAGGTGAGTTCCGCCGGCAAAAGCGACTAGCTTTTGCTGCGGAGTTACTATGAAACAATTAGAAGAACTGAAAGATTTTTTTGCTGCTAATAAAGGAACCGGCACCCTCTCCACCGCCAATTCCAAAGGCCAAGTCTCCAGCGCCGTATACGCTACGCCGCATTTTCTCCCGGACGGACAGCTTGCTTTTATCATGAGAGACCGCCGCACCTGGGCCAACATCCAAGAAAACCCGCATGCTTGCTACCTCTTTTTACAGCATGGACATCAAGGAAAACGTCTCTACTTGACCAAAACGGGCGACGAAACCAATAGCGAGCGTCTCTTCGCCTTGCGCCGCCGGGACTATGGAGAGAAAGAAACCGGTGAAGATCTGCATCTGGTCATTTTCCGTCTCGACGAAGTCCGACCTCTTATCGGAGGCTAAACAACATAAAAGAAGGCCGTCCTCAAAGAGGATGGCCTTCTTTTATGTTTCTATGCTGTTGAGCCAGGCGGCAATTTCCGCGCAGCCAGCCTCGCGAGCAGCAGCGGCAAGAGCGGCGCTGCTATAAGTTTTCCCTTTTAGGACCCCTTCCAACAGTGACGGCCATTCCGTAGCCAAGGCATCGGTATAAATTTTTGCCTCGCTTACCCGTCCTTGCCGCAAAGACAAGGCGATTTCAACGCCGCCCCAGGCAAAACGCTGCCGCAGAACCCGCTCAAAAGGAGGCGTCTTACCCAAACGCCAGGCGTCAGAAGCGTGCTTCTCGATAAGCTCTTGCAGCTCCGGCATCGCTTCCGGCGAAAGCTGCTGCGTCTCGCAGGCTCCGTATTCCCGGCAAAATTCTGTTTGCAACACCTGCGCCATACGCTGCGGAGTCAGCCCCGGTAAAAATTCCGCCAAATTCGCCACCCGCTCACGCACGGAAACGACGCCTTTAGCCGTCAGTTTCGCTTCATCCACCGTCAGATAGCGGCTGAGCCTTGCCAGATCTCCCGCCACCAAGAGCGTACCGTGATGCAACGATGCTTTGCGTCCTTTTAAAAAAGCCTGCCCCGAAACCTTACGCCCCTCCAGCAGCAGGTCGTTTCGCCCGGAAGCGCAAACCGCTAAGCCCAGCGAATGCAGAGCGCGCAATACCACTGCCGTCTGCCGCGCCTCATCGTATACCCGGCCTCCCATGAGGAAAGAAAAATTCAAATTCCCTCCGTCATGATACACCGCGCCGCCGCCGCTGAGACGCCTGGCTAAGTAACCGCCCTCTTCTTCTAAGAGTTCCAGCAGACACTCCCGCCAAGGATTTTGGTTCCTTCCGATCACAACGGTCTGTTCGTTTTGCCACAAAAAAAGCATCGCCTGGTCCGGCTTCACCTGATGTAGCAAATATTCTTCCAGCGCCAAATTCCGCCAAGGATGCCTAGATAAAGACAACGCCAGCCTTGCCGCTTCCCTCATTTATAGAGTCCGCACCTTCTGGCTTACTTCTTCTAACATCTTCTGGCGAGCAGCATCATCTACGGTCGTTACCGCGCCAAAAAGACGATGTTCCAGCACCTTCATGCCACACAGAGAAAAGATGCCTTCATCCACTGTCAACCGCAAGGATTCGGCCACGCCGCTCTCCTCACAGAGTCCTTCCGGCATGCCCATGGTTGTAAAAGCCAGTACTTCCTTCTCTGCAAGCAACCCTCTCAATCCGCCTTCACCGGCGGCAAACGCAAAACCTTCCGCAAAAACCCGGTCAATATACCCCTTCAGCACCGCCGGCATAGCCGACCACCACAGAGGATATACAAAAATAAGCCGATCCGCCCAAGCGATATGGCGCTGCTCCTCTGCAATATCCGGAGGCGTCTGCGTTTCGGCAAAAGACAACAAATCTCTGCCGCTCAGAGACGGAACAAAATGCATCGCGTACAAATCTCGCATCATCACTTCATCCCCCCGGGCATGAATGGCCTGTACCGCCGTATCAGCGATCGCCCGGCAAAAACTGCCCGACTGGGGATGACAATAGATCAATAACTGCTTCAATCCCCCAGCCTCCTATGAATATAATACAAGAGCAATGACTTCCAGCGTTTCCGGCCCTTCATTAACCAGGCTGTGCGCTTCTCCGTCCTTGGTAAACAATAAATCCCCTGCCTGCACTGTGCTTTTGACGCCATTGTCGTCAAAAACGCCTTGGCCTTTCAGCACATAGTAAGCTTCCACATCGCCATTGTGCTGATGAAAGCCCACCGAACAGCCCGGGTTAATGATGTTGTGTGAAAACAAGCGCCCTTTGCCTTGAAACTCTTCTCCCTGCAGCAAATGCACCAGTGTCACATCCCCCTGACCGCCCAGCATTTCCTTGCGCACCTCGCGCTGCAATTCCTCTGCCCGTTTGATCATGTTCCTTCCTCCTCTTCTTCTCTCAGAACATTTCGGGATCTACTACACTTGAGCAATTCGCGTTCCAAATCGCAAATCCTGCAAAAAAATAAAGGCCGCTTGCGCGGCCTGGGAGAACATGGGGATACGAAAACGTAAACAAGAGTAGAGGGAGAACTACGGAATAATGAATCATAAAACAAACACCTGTAAAAAATTCTCCCCCAATAGGAAGCTACTGCTTGCATGAGCGCTCCGACAAAGAGAGAGATTTTTTTGCCAGACGCGAAAGAAAACGCAGGCATAGCGGCGCTATGCCGAGGCTTTCTGCCAAAGTCTGACAAAAAAAGATCCTTTTTGACGGGGCAGTGAAGCAAGTTGCAGTTTCCGAAAATTAAACATTAAAGCGGAAATGCACCACATCGCCGTCTTTCATGACATATTCCTTGCCTTCGAGTCTGACAAGTCCTTTTTCCTTGGCTGCCGCAGGGCTGCCGCTGGTTACCAAATCATCAAAAGAGATGATTTCCGCGCGGATAAAGCCACGCTCAATGTCGCTGTGAATCTTGCCGCCTGCCGCCGGAGCTTTGGTACCGCTCACAATGGTCCAAGCGCGAGTTTCCATTTCACCGGCCGTTAAAAAGGTCATCAAGCCCAACAGCTTGAAGGCCGCTCGCACCAGCTTATCGAGGCCGGATTCTTCCAGACCCAATTCCCCTAAGAATGCCCGTGCGTCTTCGTCGTCCAGCTCGGCGATTTCCGACTCCACTTTGGCAGATACAGCGATGACTTCAGCGCCTTCTTGAGCTGCATATTTTTTTACCTGCTTCACATAGGGATTTTCATCCGCCGTCAGCAGTTCGTCTTCCGCAACATTAGCGATAAAAAGAGTAGGCTTCAGCGTCAATAGCGTCAAGTCGCGAATAAGCTGCGCCTCATCGTCGGTCATTTCTACGCGCCGCGCCGGCTGCGCATCTTCCAAAAGGTCCTTAATGCGTCCCAAGAGCGCCAGCTCCGCCGGAGCCTTTTTATCGCCGCTTTTGATCAGCTTCTGGGTGCGCTCCATGCGCTTTTCTACCGTTTCCAGATCCGCCAGACACAGCTCGGTATTGATGATATCAATATCGCGCAGCGGATCGATAGCGCCTTCCACATGAGTAATGTTCGCATCCTGGAAGCAGCGCACCACTTGCGCCACGGCATCTACCTGGCGAATGTGGGCCAGGAATTTATTGCCCAAGCCTTCGCCTTTCGACGCGCCCTTAACCAAACCGGCGATGTCTACAAAACGCATGGCCGCAGGCAAAATGCGCTTAGAGCCGTAAATAGACGCCAGCTTCGCCAGACGAGCGTCCGGCACTTCCACTACGCCCACGTTAGGCTCAATCGTACAGAAAGGATAATTCGCCGCTTCCGCTCCGGCCTTGGTAATGGCGTTGAAAAGCGTGCTTTTGCCTACGTTAGGCAACCCGACAATGCCGACTTCCAGATTGGTACTCATGCTTATATTCCACCTTATCCTTGATTTCTTGTTGTATCTCAAGAAGCCACCGGTTCATCCGCTTTTCGCAGCCTGAACCGGCGGCCCCTGTTGACATTCTTCCTTAACTATTCTATTTTAGACGATTTACTTGGCAAATTCAAGTAGACAGGGCAACGCCGCGCTTAGACAAGCGCAAAGCCACTTGAGCGACGATCTCTTTTGACGCCGGCAAAATCCCTTCCAGCGGATAGTCCATGCCCAATATGCGCCATTTTTCCACGCCCATCGTATGATACGGCAAAAGCTGTACCGCTACCGGGCGCGGCAGCGCCAGCACCACCTTGGCCAGCGCTTCGGTTTCTACCTCGCCGTCCGTCAGGCCCGGGATGACCACAAAGCGCAAGGTAACTTCGCTGGCCAAAACGGCTTCCTTCAAATGAAGCAGCGTTGCCTGATAATCGCCGTTTCGAGTCAAGCTGCGATAGGTCTCCTCCCTCGCTCCCTTGAGACTGAACAACACCGCATCCGCATAGGGCAGCACGGCTTGCGCCGCACCAGCCTCCCACTTACCGCTGGTATCCAGCGTCGTATGAATGCCCGCCTCCTGGCAGACCGCAAAAAGAGCCCCCACAAACTCCGCCTGCTCCATCGGCTCGCCGCCGCTGACGGTAATGCCGCCGTTGGACGCATCGTAAAAGGGCCGGTACCGCTGGTAGTCCGCCAGCACTTCTGCTACGGACATCTCCCGCCCGCCCCGCTTCCAGGTGTCCGGGTTATGACAAAAGGCGCAGCCCAGACTGCAGCCGGATAAAAACAGCACATAGCGAATCCCTCGCCCGTCCAGCGTGCCGAAGGTCTCCACCGAATGCACCCAGCCCTTGATGTCGCTCATAGGCCGCCTCCTTTGATAGACATACAACAATAAAAACGAACAAGAGTTGTATCTTTTACTCTTACGCGCCTACTGTTTCGTAGAAAGTCCGATGGATGACTTCAAGCTGCTGCGCCCGGCTGAGCTTGATGAAATGCACAGCGTAGCCGGAAACGCGGATGGTAAGCTGCGGATAGAGTTCCGGATGCTCCATGGCGTCTTCCAAAATCGCCCGTTCCAAGACGTTGACATTGATATGGTGCCCGGCCAGCGATACATAGCCGTCCAACAAGGCCGCCAGCTTGGCTGCTCGATCTTCCGCGGTCCCGCCCAGCACGTGAGGCAAGATCGAGAAGGTGTAGGAAATGCCGTCACGGCAGGCTTCATAAGGAAGCTTGGTCACCGAACGCATAGCGGCCAGCGCGCCTTTTTCCTCGCGTCCGTGCATGGGGTTGGCTCCCGGTGCAAAAGGAGCGCCTGCAGGGCGTCCGTCCGGGGTAGCGCCGGTTTTTTTGCCGTACATAACATTCGAAGTAATCGTCAATACCGACAAGGTATGATGCGCACCTCGGTAAGCGGCATGACGCTTCAAGAGCGCCGAGAATTCTTCGACCAATTCTTTGGCCAGCTCGTCTACGCGATCATCGTCATTGCCGTAGCAAGGAAAGGGCTGCTCGTTAGTAAAGCCCACAGCAATGCCACGCTCATCGCGAATGGCTTTGACCTTGCCATAGCGGATCGCGCTCAGCGAATCCGCCGCCACCGAAAGACCGGCGACGCCAAAGGCCATGAGCCGTTCCACTTGGCTGTCATGCAGCGCCAGCTGAGACGCTTCATAAGCATAGCGATCATGCATATAATGGATCAGATTCATTGTATTCACGTAAAGACCAGCCAGCCACTCCAATACGCGGCTGTAGCGGCGGCGCACTACGTCATAATCCAGATATTCGCCTTCCGGCAAGGGCAGTTCCGGCGCTACCTGGAGCGCTGACTTTTCGTCCTTGCCGCCGTTAATGGCCATCAAAAGCGCCTTCGCCAAATTGGCCCGGGCGCCAAAGAACTGCATCTGCTGTCCCAGGCGCATAGCCGACACGCAGCAAGCGATGCCGTAATCATCGCCATAAATAGGCCGCATCAAATCATCGCTTTCATACTGAATGGCGCTGGTGTCAATGGACACCTTGGCGCAAAAGCGTTTAAAGCCGGCCGGCAGAGCCGCCGCCCAAAGCACCGTCAAATTAGGCTCCGGCGCCGGACCCAGATTGTAAAGAGTGTGCAGAATACGGAAAGACGTCTTAGTCACCAGCGTACGACCGTCTACACCCATGCCGCCTACGGATTCCGTCACCCAGAGGGGGTCGCCGGCGAAGAGTTCGTTATAGTCCGGCGTGCGCAGTTGCCGCGCCAAACGCAGCTTGATGACCAATTGATCAATGATTTCCTGCGCGGCGCTTTCATCCAAAAGGCCTGCCGCCAAATCGCGCTGAAAATAAATATCCAAAAAGGTCGAAACGCGGCCAATGGACATAGCCGCCCCGTTTTGATCCTTAATCCCTGCTAAGTACCCAAAGTATACCCACTGCGCCGCTTCCAGCGCCGTTTCCGCCGGACGGCGAATATCGCAGCCATAGCTGGCCGCCATCTGCGCCAGTTGTTCCAGCGCTTCGATCTGCAGCGCAATCTCTTCGCGGCTGCGCATGGTTTCTTCATCCATCGCGTCAATGCGTTCTTTTAAATCCTGCTTCTTACAGGCGATGAGATGGTCCACGCCGTACAGAGCCACGCGGCGATAATCGCCAATGATGCGACCCCGGCCATAGGCATCCGGCAGACCGGTAATAATACCCACCTTGCGGGCCAGCTTCATCTCGTCCGAATACGCCCGGAAGACGGCCGTATTGTGGGTAGTGCGGTGATTATGATAAATATCGCTGATTTCCGGGTCCAGTTTGTAGCCGTAGGCTTCACAGGCCTGCTCGGCCATACGAATGCCGCCGTTGACGATGACGCCGCGCTCTAAAGGAGCTTCGGTCTGCAAGCCAACAACGATTTCCAAGTCTTTTTCAATGTAACCGGCGCCATGAGAAGTAATGGTAGATACACGCGTAGGATCGACCGACAAAACGCCGCCTTTTTCCTGTTCCGCTTTCAGCAAGTCCATGCACTTGTCCCAAAGTTTTTTGGTTCGCGCCGTCGGCGCCGCCAAGAACGCGTCATCCCCTGCATAGGGCTGGTAGTTGCGTTGAATGAAGCTGCGCACGTCAATGCGCCGTTGCCACCGTCCACCTTGAAATCCGTTCCATGCTTTGTTGTTCATCATCGTTATTGCTCCTCTCGTCAAGCCGGCGCCTTTACAGACCCGGTCAGAAGCGACAAAAAACCGCCCAGGCAGCACACAAGCTTTGCCCAGGCGGTCGGCTTTCATATCCCCATATCGCAGTCCACGTGGTATTCTCCACTGATCCGCCAGTCCTGCTGGGGTTCGGTTGTCTGACACAGCGGTGTGTCGCATCCTTATTATACCGATTCGGGAAAGCGGTCGTCAAGAGTATTTAATGTTTTTTCACCTTTTTATTTTTAGATAAAAATTATTAATTAGCCATAATGTGATAAAGCCCAGACCGCAGGCCTATGTAGCGCTCACAAGTTTGCTTCTCCTAACTAAGTTTCTTGCAAAACGGTGTAAAATCAGGACTCTCTCTTAATTGTAATTCTCGACAACTAGTAGTACTATGATCCTTGTTGTCCATAACTATCACATATTATGTTATATGAAAATTCCACTTTTTACATTTTACCGTTAGAATCAAGGAGGATTGTTAGAATGTCTTGGAACATCAGCAAAAAAATCACCGCCGCCTTTCTCGCGGTCATCGCCCTTGTCGCCATCATGAGCGCTTTCACCTATTACGAGGTAGGCCAGCTCAACGACATGCATATCACTTCCGCCAAAAGCAATTTAGAAAAGATGTATCTGTCACAAGGCATTGCTCTGGATATCGCTAACGAAGCCGTGGCCATGCGCCGCTTCAACTTTACCGGCGACGCCAATGACATCACTGTCTTCAATGCCTACCGCACGCAAGGAAACGAAAAGTTGCAGCGCCTGGACGCTATGTTGTCGCTGCAAAAAAACAAAGACCTTATTCAGAAAATCCAGCAAGAAAAAAGCAAATATGAGGGCATTGCTGAAAAATCCTTTGCCGCCAAAAAAACTAATGACGCAGCCGCCGTCGGTCAATTTATGGATGCAGCCGGCGCGCCTTATAAGGCGGCCATGAGCCTCGCCATGGAAATGGTAAGTAATGTAGATGATTTCGTCAAAGCCGACCAACTCGCCTCTGACAACAAAGCATCGGGCATGCGTAAAACCTTGCTTTTCACCAATCTTCTGGTCGCCATTCTTGCCATCTTTATCAGCCGCTTTATCAGCGGCCGCATTTCCCGCCCCGCGCAGGAAGTCAGCGCCGCTGCCGCTAGTATTGCCGCCGGCGACCTGTCAGGTCCGAACGTGGCCGTTACCACAAATGACGAAATCGGCAAACTAGGCCAATCCTTCAATACGATGAAAAGCAATCTGCGTCAAGTCATGCAGACCATCCAATCTTCCGCCGAGCAAGTCACTACTTCCTCGGAAGAACTTACGGCCAGCGCTGAACAGTCCGCCATCGCCTCCACCCAGGTAGCCGATTCGATTACCTCGGTAGCCCAAGGCGCCGCCGGACAGCTTCACGCCATAGAAAACGCTTCCGCTACGGTTCAGACCTTGTCCGCCGGCCTGGAAGAAGCCGCCGCCAGCGCCCACGAGGTCAGCGACCAGTCTTCTCGCGCTTCGCGCACAGCGGTTGACGGCGCCCAGACGGTCTCCCAAGCGGTCAAACAAATGCAAAGCATCCAAGAAACCGTTAATTTCTCCGCTAGCGTCGTCTCCAAACTTGGTGAAAGCTCCCAGGAAATCGGTCAAATCGTCGATACCATCTCCGGCATCGCCGCCCAGACCAACCTCTTAGCGTTAAACGCCGCCATCGAAGCCGCTCGCGCAGGCGAGCAAGGACGAGGCTTTGCCGTCGTCGCCGAGGAAGTACGCCACCTGGCCGAGCAATCCCAGGACGCCGCTAAAAAGATCACTGAACTCATCTCCGAAATTCAAGGCGACACCGCCAAAGCAGTCTCCGCCATGCAAGCCGGCACACGCGAGGTGGAAACCGGCGTGGAAGTGGTCAACAGCACTGGCACTGCCTTTAAAAGCATCGAAACCATCGTGCTTCATGTGGCGGATCAGATGAAAGAAATGTCTACCGTCATCGAGCACATGGCCCAAGGCAGCCAAGAAATCGTTACCGCGGTGGCTGAAATTGACCGGCTGAGCAAACAAGCTTCCAGCGAGTCGGAAAACGTTGCCGCCATCACCGAAGAACAGTCCGCCGCCGCAGAAGAAATTGCCGCTTCCAGCCAGGGCCTTGAAGGCATGGCGCAAAAAATGCAGGAAGCCGTCAGCAAATTCCGGCTGTAAATACGACGTTACACAGAGTACCAGAGGAATCAGAGGGTACGCAGAGAAAATAAGTTACCCTTTATAAAGAAGAGAGCAACTCCCGAATTCCGTCGGATGTTGCTCTCTTTTTCCATACTTCTTTACTCCGCTTCACCGGCTTTGCCGACAATACCCCGAAAGGATTTTTCAAACTTAGGACGCGGAATGAGCACCCGATGGCCGCAGCCCATGCACTTCAGCCCGATATCCATGCCTGTACGCACGATCTCCCAACGGTCACTGCCGCAAGGATGCGCTTTTTTCATTTTCACTATATCTCCCATGTCAACCTTAACGATATTCATATCCTGCGTACCCTCCTCTTTTGGGAAGCCACTAATTTATTCACATCTCACGCCAAAACAGCTCTTTTTACGCCAGGCTTTGTCAGAAAGCCTCGGAAGAGCGCCGCTATTCCTACATTTTCTTCCTCGCCTGGCAAAAAAAGCTCTTGTTTTCGCGGAGCGTTCATTAAATCAGCCGCTTCCTTACTTTTGCAAAATCCAATACGCTATAGCTCTCCTGCGTACCCTCCCGTGACTCCGGTTCTCTTGTTCAATCCTCGTCCCCGGTACTCTCGTCCATTTTCACCCAGCCGCCCTGGCTCCGCCGATGCCAAAAGCCGCAGCGCACGCCGGCGCGCTCCAGCAACAACCGGATTTCCGCCGCCTCCTCCAGAGCGCAAAGCAGACTTTGTCCGCAACTAAGATCCAACGCCTGCGGCGTCGGCACAATACGAATGTTCCGTTGCCCAAGCTCCCGTTCCGCCAGCAGCGCATCATGCACGGAAACCAGGGTAACCAAACAATCCAGTTGGGGATAGAGTTTCGCCAGCATCACAGCGTCAGCGTCCTCGCAGAGCGAGTCAGTTCCAGAATGGTATACATATTGGTCGCTTCCCCTACGGCCAGCTTGTCTTCCAAATGGTAGTAGGAAAGGCAGGTCCCGCAAGAGAGCACCTGACAGCCCGCTTCTGCCAACGCTCGGATTGGTTCCAGCAAAGCCGATTCTTCTACCGTCAGTTTCACGCCGCTGTTAAGAAAAAGTAGCGCCTTCGGTACCGGCCCTTCCAAGAGCGTATGCAGGAACGAACGCATCAAGACCGCCCCCAGCTCCTCGCTGCCATGACCCAGCGTATCTTTGGTAATCAAATACACCAGCCCCGCCTCAACAGGAGCCTCTTCCCGACAGCTCACGCATTCCCCAAAAAGCGTTGGCAGTTCCGCAGCCTCTCCTCTAGTCAAACGCAGGACAAAACCGCCTGCTTCGTCAGCTACATCTACGGCGCAGCCCAAGGACGTCGCCAGTTTGCGTACATTTTCCTTGGCAATCGCATTATCCACCCGCACGGTCAGCACGCCGGCCCCCATGGCATCCAGCGCCCGTTTCGTCAAAATGACTGGCTGCGGACAAAGCAGCCCTCTGGCATCTACTTCATTCGACATCAATGGTTCCTCCTTCACCGTCCGTCACGCGCCCAATAATGGCTGCCGCAGTAACGCCCGCCGCATGCAATTCCCGCAACAGCTTCGGCGCTTCATCTTCACACAAAGCAATCAAAAGACCGCCGGACGTTTGCGGATCATAGCATACATCGCGCAGCGCTTCCGGCACCGCCTCGCCAAACCGCACCCGCGCGCCCAGATAATCCCTATTCGTATAGGCTCCTGCCGGAATCAGCCCCATCGCCGCCGCTTCCAACACCTCCGGCAAGAGCGGCAAAGCCTTGGCATCCAAACAAATCTTGACCCCGCTGCCGGCGGCTACTTCCGCCGTATGCCCTAATAGGCCAAAGCCTGTAATATCCGTACAGCCGTGCACGTCAAAGCCTTCCATGACCTGCGCCGCCGCCTTATTCAACGTAGACATGGATTTTCCCGCTGCCGCTACGCCTTCGCCAAACATCTCCAAGCGAGACGCGGTTGTCAAAATCCCCGTACCTAACGCCTTGGTCAGTACCAACGCGTCTCCCGGCCGCGCGCCAGCGTTGGTCCGCACCCTCGAAGGATGACAAACGCCGGTCACGCTGAGTCCGTATTTCGGCTCATTATCGGCAATCGTATGACCTCCGGCCAAAACCGCGCCGGCTTCAGCCACCTTGTCCATGCCTCCCTGGAGAACCTGCAGCAGCACCTCCGCCGGCAGCTTGCAAAGAGGCCACGCCACGACGTTCAATGCAGTCAGCGGTTTGCCGCCCATCGCATAGACATCGCTCAAGCTGTTAGCCGCCGCAATTTGTCCGAATAAATACGGATCATCCACCATGGGCGGAAAAAAATCAACCGTCTGAATAAGCGCGGTTTCTTCATTTAATAAGAACACTCCGGCATCATCCGAAGTATCTGTCCCCACTAAAAGGCGCGGATCGCTCGGCGCCTTGAGCTGCTGCAGCACCTGCGACAACGAGCCTGGCGGCACCTTGGCGGCGCAGCCGCCGCTATTTGTAAACTGAGTCAGCTTCACCATGAAGCATCCCCTCCTATCATTTCCTGTAGCCATAGTAAATTCTACACTCTTCTCCAGGCTCCTGCAAACAGAAGCATTTTAAAACAGGATAGGTACGGTTACACAGAGGAACAGAGGAAAGGCCAGAGGAAACAGAGAGGAATAACCAAGCGCTATAATGACAAAGGAGCCAACGGCACAGCAATACCGAAGGCTCCAAAAACAGTCCCTATACTTGTATGGCCGTTGCCCTCTTCTCGTGGCAGCGGCTTTTGTCTATCGTGATAGCACTACAGAGTTCCGTTCCTTTCCTCCTGAGTACCCTCCTCGACTCCGGTTCTCCTGTTCACTCCAACCCCTTCGTACCGCGCTGCTGGCGGGATTTTTCTTGTTTTTCCAGCATCACGCCGGTAATGACCTTGTCGGTTTCCAGCATGCCCGGGGCGCTGACGCGTCCCAGGTTGCGAATGGTGTCTTCCACAGTCGGCGCAATGATGCCGTTGCTGTCAGGAACTACAATGCCCCGCACCGCCATCAGCGAGCTTTCCAGGGCGGTTGCCGCGGCAGTGGAAAGCTTCAGCGCACAGCCCACCTTGCCGCCGTCGCAGATCATGCCGGTCAGATTGGCGACAACATTCTTAATGGCCATTTCCACCGTTTTCGGCTTGTCCGGCTCCATCAGCCAGGTAACCGCCGCCGTCGCTCCGGTGGCCGCCGCTACCGCACAGCCGCAAAGAGCGGAAAGATTGCCCGTATGGATCTTAACGTAGACATTCAGCAAATGACTGATCGCTACGGCCCGCAACAATTCTTCATGGCTCTTTTGCAAAGCCTTAGCCGTCACGTACACCGGCAAAATGGCGGTAATGCCGTGGTTGCCGCTGCCCGCGCTGGACATAACCGGCACCGGCTCGCCGGACATGCGAGCGTCCGCCGCTGCGGCCGTCAGCGTCTTGGCTTCGTAAATGATGTCTTCTCCCGCCAAACCCTTGACCTGCAGCTCCCGATAGAACGCGCCGATACCCATGCCCAGACGCTTTTCGATTCCCGTCTCGGCAGCGGCGACGTTCATATCGATGCCTTCTTGCAAAAACTCCAGCTCCGCCGCCGGCAGCGCCGCCACCGCTGCAATCAGCTTGGCCACCGTCACCTGCGGCTCCCGCAGAAAGCTGCGGCTGTCCGTATGAATAGCCGCTTCCCGCTCGTCTTGCGCTAAGGCGAATACCGTTTCCTTATTCGTTTCCAGTAGCACCAAGCGTGTGTGCTTTTCCTCAATCACCGCGCGGCTCCAGTTTTCCCCGCTACGCAGAATGACTTCGATCCACAAGGACGTCTTATCCGGATGCACCCGCACCGTTACCGCCTGGTCCGCCAGCATCCGCCGCGCCGCCGTCAGCGTCTCCGGCGGAAGTTCCGACAACACCGAAAGCTGCTTTTCCGGCTGCGCTACCAGCGCCCCCAAAGCCGCGGCGATTTCCATGCCGGTTTCCCCGGTACCGGGAATACCTACAGCTACGCCGTTTTTATAGACATTGCTGTTCACTGTCACTTCCACGCTTTGCGCCTTGCCCGCTAAGGCCTTCGCCGCATGGGCCGCCGCCAGCGCCACCGCTCCCGGTTCGGTGCAGCCCATCGTCGGCAGCACCTCTGCATGGAGCAATTCCAAAATATCTTCTTGCTTCACCTTACAACCTCCCGGCCTAACTCGTTCGTCAGGCGTTTCCTTGTTTTTTCATGAAAAAGTAAAGAGGCACGCCCAGGGCCATCGCCCCCAGGCCCCAGAGGATCTGTTCGGCTGACGCCTTGGATACCAGCCAAATACTGACCACTACCGCCGCAATAGGAATAAAGGGAACCAACGGCAGCCGAAAAAAGCCTTCCAAATCCGGACGTTTTTTACGCAGTACAATGACCGCCAGACACGTCGGCACGTACTGGGCGAAACGGGACACCACGCTAATTGCCGCCAGCTTAACGAAGCTGCCTGAAAGCGCCACGGGAATCGCCAATAATACGGTAATGAAAATCGCCCAAGTCGGCGTGTTAAAGCGTCCGTTTTCCGCAATTTTACGAGGTACCAAACCATCTTGGGCCAGCGCTACGCCGCTACGGGGCGTCAAAAACGAAGCCGCCACATTAATGCCTCCGATGGAAATCAGCGTACCAATCGTAACCAGCCACTTGCCGGCCGGTCCGAAAATGGCGTTGGCCGAATCCGCCACAGGCGCTACGCTTTTCGCCAAATCCGCGCCCAGCGTACCCACCGCTACCGCCTGCACCATGAAATAGACCACCGAACAGAAGCCCATGACCAACATGAGCGCCAACGGCAGGTTGCGACGAGGGTTTTCCATGTCCTCCGCCGCTACGGCCAGCGCTTCAAAGCCCGTAAAGGCGTAAAAAATGAGCAGCGCCGCCGCCCCGAAGGAGTCCAAATCAAAGCCTTTCGGATATAACGGCGTAAAGTTCCCGAAGTCGATAAAAAACGCGCCCAGAACCACAAAGAACAACAACGGCAGCACCTTGCCCACGGTAATCAGGTTATTAACGACCTTGGCCAGTTGCACCCCCAAGTAGTTCAGCAAACCCAAACCGCAGAGAATGGTCAAAATAATGGTCGTCTTGTACGGCTCCTGCAAAGCAGGCGGCCATACGGCGCTCAAGGCCGTTACAAAGCCCACCGCCATCGCCGCCCAGGCGATAATGCCAATGGCCCAGCGCATAATGCCCACTTCAAATCCGATAAATTCCCCGAAGGCTTCCCGAGCATAGACATAGGCCGCGCCATTGCGGCTAAATTTCCCGGCGCACTCGGCAAAGCAAAGCGCGATGGTCAGCACGACCAAGGTCATAAACAGATACACAAATACGCTGCCCGGCCCAATTAAGGCCATGGCTTTGCCAGGCAATAGAAAAATGCCGGACCCGATAACGCCATTGATCCCCAAGAGCACAATGCTCCAAAAGCCGAACTTACTTTTTGTTTCGTTAGTCATGGGCTTGCCTCCTCCTTAATTCCCTAAAAAAGATATAAATTAGTATTAATTCTTTTGAATCGTGTTGATAAACTTCTTAAACAAACATGCCATAGGAGCCGAAGTCGCCGCCATCATTTCCGGATGCCATTGCACCGCCAACAGCCAAGCCCCGCTAGTGCTTTCCACCGCTTCCACTACGCCGTCCAAGGCTCTGGCGCTCACACGCAAGCCTTCGCCCAATTTGTCCACCACTTGGTGATGATGGCTGTTCACCCGCACCTCGCCGCTTGCGCCGATGGCTTCCGCCAGCAACGAATGTTCCTCCACCTCTACGGTGTGGCTGGCAATGTGCCGCGGGTATCCCTGCCAATGGTTTCCCACTTCCGGACCGGCCAAGGCCACGTCCTGATGCAGCGTACCGCCGCAAGCTACGTTAATAAGCTGCATCCCCCGGCAAACCCCTAGAATGGGCAGTCCTAAACGCCGAGCCTCCTGAAAAACCGCCAGATCATAGACGTCCCGCTCCGGCAATATTTCTCCGATCCCTCGACGAGGCTGCTGGCCGTAGCTGAAAGGATCCACGTCATGCCCTCCCGGGAAAACCACCGCATCTACACAGGACAGTTGCGCCGTTATCGCCGCCGTATCCAGCACCGGCAGCAAAAGAGGCACCGCCCCCGCCGCCCGCAACGCTTCTACATAGTCATGGTTGATGTAATCCCGCTCCAGCCCGGGAAACGGAGCGCCCGGCATAACCAGCCGGCTCCCTAGTAACCCGATAATCGGTTCTTTCATAGATAACCGCCTCCTCATTTACTGCTGAACTTTTAAGTAGCAAAGTTTGTGCCAACTATCTTTGAACGCCGTTGCGTCAAAAAGCAAGGACTTAGACCGCCTTTTCTCCTGGAAGAAGAATTCATGCGTCCAAGTCCTTCATGCATAAACAAATCTAATGTTTCTTCTATATAAACAGGTTTTTCATTTCCTGTTCCAACCTGTTTTTCACCTATTTCGTTGAAATAGGGTTCCTTCTTACATAACAGCCTGCGGGAACGTTCAAACGAAACAGCCTAACGCAAGGCTGCAAGCTGCCTCGCCACAGTCGCGCCCTTCTCCGTCAAGCGGCTGCCGCCGCGCCCGGTTTGCGCCTCCGTCAGCCCCCAGCTTTGCAGCCATTCCAGCGCCCGTCGCACTTCGCCCTCGCTGACCGCGCATCCTTGCTCCTTCAAGTGAATGCCAATCGCTTTTCGGCCTGCAGACCCGCTTGCCAAACAGGCAAGCGCTTTTTGCGCCAACGGCCAAGCTTCGTGCCGTCGAAAGGCTTCCTCTTCCCGCGGCGTCTCTCTCACATAGTACGGCAGATCCGCCTCGCCAATACGTTCTCCCGCGGCAAAGGCTGCATAGGCCGCCACATTTTGCAGCTCCCGAATATTTCCCGGCCAGGCATACGCTAAGAGCGCCGCTTGCGCGCCTTCGTCCGCCGCAAGCTGCGGCCGCCCCTGTTCGCCCAAAAAGAAGGAAAGCAGGGGTAAAATATCCTCGCGCCGCTCTCGCAGCGGCGGCACGACTAGCGGCAGCACATGCAGGCGATAATACAGATCTTGCCGAAAACGCCCCGTTTCTACAAGCTGACGCAAATCCAGATGCGTCGCCGCCACCACTCGAATATCCACATTAAGCACCTGGCTTGATCCCAGCCGGGTCAGCTGCTTCTCCTGCAGCACCCGCAGCAGCCGCGCCTGCAGAGCCAAAGGCATATCCCCGACCTCATCCAAGAACACCGTGCCGCCGTGAGCCCGCTCGAAAAGGCCGCGCTTGCCTTCGCGCAAGGCCCCTGTAAAAGCCCCTCCCTCGTAACCAAACAGCTCGCTTTCCAAGAGAGCCTCCGGCACCGCCGCGCAGTTCACCGCTACAAAGGGCTGGTTTTTGCGCGGCGACGCGTTATGAAGAGACTGCGCCAAAAGTTCCTTGCCCGTGCCGCTTTCGCCGACAATGAGCACCGTTAACCCGGACGACGCCATCCTCTCCGCCAAGTTCAAGCATCCCCGCATCCGCAGGGATTCCGTACGTATATCGGCAAAGGAGTACCGCGCCGCCAGCCCCTGCGAACGCAGGCGGCGTTCCTTCGACTTTTCCAGCTGCCGCAAGTAGGTAATGTCCTGCACGCTAAGACAGCAGCCCGCCGCCTCTCCGAACTGCAAAATGGTCTGCTTTCCCGCCAGCAGTTCCCGTCCGCCCAGCTCCACCATCTCGCCCCGCACATCGCCGCCAGGCAAAAGCGCCGCTAGCGGCGCAGGCAGCAGATTCGCCGCCCGCCGCCCCAAAAAAGCGTCTCCTTCGAGCTTCAGCAGCTCTTTCATCGCCGCATTCGCTACTAGCACGCGGCCTTGCGCATCCAATAGCAGCAGCCCTTCTTTCGCCAAATCCACCACCGATTCCAGCTGCGCCTTCTGCAAAAACAATTGCCGTTGCTGCTCTTTAATGCCTCCTGCCACATTGACGGTCGACTCCGCGTATAAGACCAACCGGCGACTGAGCTCGGCGCACTCCAAGCCCAAGCGGTTGATGATTTCTAAAAAGGTCGAGATATCGATCACCCGATTTCCTAAATCGACAATCATCGAGATCGGCGGCGGCACCAACTGAGCCTCTCCGGGCGTCGTCGCCAACAAGCAGTCCACCGGCTTGTCTGGATCGTAGGGAATAAGCCGCAAATGCCGCAACCCTACTTGGTACAAAAAGGCCACCGTCTCCAGCGTCGTCTCCGGCGCGTCGTTGACCACCAGCACCCTCGTTCCCTCGGGCAAAGACAAAAGAGGCTCCACCGCCCCTTCGCGCACCGTCCGCTGCACCACCAAAATGCGGCTGGTATCGGGTACATAGCCCTCCACCTCCAGCACCTTGCTTTTCAGCATTACCAGCACGACATCCTCTTCCAGCCGCGCCGGCTGCGCCAGCTCATTTAGCGCATACAGGTTGATCTCCACATAGCCTGCGAGCACCTCTTCCAAATTTTCTTTTAAAAACGCCCCTAAATGCGTTACACCGTTCGTCACAATGGCAATGGTTTTCATCAAAATCCGCCTCTCCGCAGTTAAAACACGAAAGAGCTTCTCTACTAAGCACAGCAGGAAGCTAGGGTAATGGGTACGGATTCTTGCTTAGCTGCCAAAACTCCTGCTCTGCACAACGAGCGTTTTTGAGAATCACGCCGCAAAAACTATAGCCGTTTCTCCATACTATGCCGCAGACGCTCCAACGTCTCCCGCAAGATCTGGCGCACCTGCTCTTCCGACAAACCGGATCGACGCCCCAACTCTCGCAACGAACGCCGTTTAGTATGGTCCAGTCCGAAATAGCCGCGCAGCACCCAGAACTGTTGCTTCGGCAGACGACGCAGCAACAGTTGTAGAAAGGTTTGCAGCTCCGGCGAAGATTCTTTTTCCGTGCGCAGCACATTCCAAAGCCGCGTCTCCCCCTCTTTCGCCGCGTCCAGCGAAGCATGGCCGCCTAAAAACACTTGATAACAGCGTAGCCGCGCCCGATAGTCCGCAGCAGACAAGCCCAGCCGCAGCCAGCCCCATTCTTCGGGTTTGCCTCTCACCAGCCGCTCTTCCTCCATGCGCCGCGTCTGTATGACAGCCTCATGCTGCCGTCGCGGCAAGTGCACCAAATACCCTTCCTGCCAAATTCCCAAATAAAGCCGTTTGCGAATACAGAAGGAAAGATAATTGGACAAGCAAGTCTTTTCTAACGCCTGCGGCCGCTGCGCCGCTTCGATAAGCCCTAAAAAACCTAATTGCATCACATCAGATCGTCTTCGTCCATACCCAGCGGCAGCCGTCGATAGCGCCGCAGCAGATGACGCACAAGGCCTTGGTTGCATGCCAAAAACTCATCCAGCGCTTTTTTATCTCCTTGCTGGTATCGTGTCAGCAGCTCCTTGTTTTTCGCATCCCAATCCACATCTTGTTTCACTTTACAAACAACCCCTCTCTTAAATTATGTAAATTCACACAGTCTTTTTTCTTCTCTTTCCTTTAAGAAATTCCTTCCAGCCATAACACCTCAGACAAACAACGGCAAGAAGCTGCTTTGCACACAGCCCCTTGCCGCTTATTCTCTCCGGTCTTTTCTGGCGGAGACCGGATGCTACGCCATCCATGGCGCATCCAGCGCCGTCGCCGATTCTCATCGCGACTCTTGTTCAATCCACCCCCGGTCGAGCCCTCACTTTACTCCCTCTACTCTTGTTCGAGCTCCGTTCCTGCCCTGCTTTACCGCAGCGCTTCCAGCGCCCAGAAGAGGCAAAAGCCGATGATGCCGCCCACGAGGGAGCCGTTAATACGAATCCAGGCCAGATCTTCGCCGATCTTTTCCTCCACCAGCCGGTTCAAGCGCGCGGCGCTGAGGCGGTCCAGAGCGTGTACAGCCACTTCGCCGATCAAATGGCGATGCCCTGCCAAGAGGTGGCTAAGAGCTTCCTTGCAGGATCCTTCCAGCAAAAGCCGCAAGGACTGGTTCTTTTTGAAATAATCCCAGTAGCCCATGAGCTGGGTGAGCACCCAGGAAACCAAGGGAGTCCGCAAGGAAATATCCCGCCCCGGCTCTCCCAGCAGCGCTTCCAGCTCGGCTTTGGGCCCTACTGGCGAACGAAGCAGGCGCAGAAGCTGCAGAAGCACCTCCTGTACCGGAACCGCCTGGAAGAGCTCTTCTTTCCAAGCTTCTAGACGCTGCGCCTGGTCGGGGCTTGCTTCCAGCTCCAGCAACAGCTCCTCCGCCTTGTCCCGTATCCAAAGGCGCAGCGGATGCTGCTCTTCCGTACGCAGAGCCTCCAAAAACTTCTCGGTTTCTTCCAGCGCCGCTTTGGCCAGATCTTTCGTGTCAATCTGTCCGGCGGCTTCCATCATGCCTCCCAAAAGCTGCATGAGAGGATTGCGTTTCGCCAATTCCGCTTCATAAGCAGCGCGCAGCCAGCCCTCCAGCACCTCTTGCGATTCTGGTCGCCGCACCTGTTTGAGCAGCGCATTCGCCAGCGCTTCCCACAAGGGCGCTTCTCGCTTTTCCGCCAGCGCCTGCCGCCCCCAGGCGGCCACGGCTGGGGCCGCCGCGAGTTGACTGAGCTGACCGCGAACCCAGCCTTCCATTTTGCCTGCCAACGCTTCCGGTTCCAGCTTATCCAGCCAGTCCCGCAGCAGCTGCCGCGCCAAAAGCAGCAAAATATAGCGGCCTTTGCCTTCTTCCACCCAATCAATAAAGGTTTCCGCAATCGGCCAGCTTTCCAGGGCCTTTTGCAACTGACTTTGGCTGAAAAACTTATCCTGCACCATTTTGGCAGTGCCGTCGATGAGACGGCGACGATTGCGAGGAATCAGCCCGGTATGCCAAGACAGGCCTAAGGGGCGGCGAAACAGCGCCTCCACCGCAAACCAGTCGGCAATGCCGCCAACCAGGGCCGCTTCCGCGGCAAATAACATGCAGCGGGCGGCCAAGCTCTGAGGATAGGCCAGCTTAACGGCCAAGCAGACGAGAAAGAGAACGCCAACACCCGCTAAAATGCGGTTAGCTTTGACAAAGGGGTTCATTGTCCCACCCCCCATTCCACAAGCTGCGTCAGGAGAAATAAGAAGGCCCCTGCCAAACCGCCTACCACCGAGCCGTTAATGCGGATCATCTGCAAATCATCGCCCACTTTTTCCTGTACATAAGCAGCCAGCTCTTCGCCGGATTTGCGTCCCAATTCGCTGGCGGCAACAAAGGAAGCCAAATCGAGAGGATGACGCTGCAGCCAGCGGCACAGCTGCTCCTTCATCCAACGATCCAAGGCCCCTTGCTGATCTTTTTCCGCGGACAAGCTTTTTTCCACCGCCGCCGTAAGAGCTTCCGCCTGGTGTGGCAGCAAGCGATCTTTTCCTTGCAGCACCTCCTGCTGCAGCTCCTGCACCCAGGGCGTCAGCCATTGAGCAAAAAATCCGGGATGCCGGCTCAGCCACTCGCCTTTCCATTCTTCCAGTTGTTGCCGCCGTTCCGGCTGCCGCAGTCCCAGCAGCTTTTTCCAACACCAAGCCCGTAAGCGACGACGCAGGGGCCGCTCCGGATCGGCCAGGTTCTGCACAAATCGTTCCAACCACTGCAGTACCATATCCACCCGATCTTCCGCCGTCAGGCCCGCAGCGCGATTAACCATGCTGCGCAGCATGCCGCCCGCCTCGTAACGAGCCATCGCCGCCTCCAGCACTTCCAGTAAAATCGCCCGAAACTCCGCCGTCTTTAGCGCCTCTCTCACCTGCTCCAACACATGCGCTATCACTACGTCGTCATAGCGCTGCCGCAGGCTCCACGCGCCGGCGCGCAGCGCCAAGGGCGCTAGTTCCGTCCGTTCCAGCCCCATGCGCAGCAGTTGATCCGCCAGCCGCCCCATTTCTTCCGGGCGCACCGCCAAGGTCATGTCCTGCAGTAGTCGCTCCAATACGCGGCGCAGCGTATCTCGCCCGCCCTGACGCCGCAGATAGTCAAGCAATACCGCCGCCGCATCATAACGCTGCAGCACCTGCATAATATTATCCGGCGTCAACAGCTCTTTTTCTACTAGATCCGTCAGATCCGTTAGTATCCGTTCCTTGTTGCGAGCCACCAGATTCGCCCGCCAGGAAATAAAACCTAAGGGCTTGCCAAAAAGGGCGGTCACCGCAAACCAGTCCGCCAAGCCGCCCACCAAGGCCGCGCCAAAGGCGCTTTGCGCCAAAGCGCCGCCAACGGTATGCCCGTAAGGCAAGCTCGCCGCCATCCCGGCGGCGGCCACGCCTAACGCCGCCAACGCCTGATATCGTTGTTTCGCCATAAGTCACCTCGCAGAAAAATAATGCCGCATCGTATGCGCTGAAAGTATTTCGCCTTTTTGGCCTCAGATTCCTTTATGGACAGGATGAAACACCGAGTAAGCAGAGTAACAGAGGAAAGGCCAGAGAAGAATTTATAATAAAAATAAATTCTGGTATATCGAAAAAGGAGCCAGCGGCATCCCATACCGCTGACTCCTTTTTTACAAACTTTTTACACGCCGCCTTTCGCGCCGATCGCCCGCGCCAGTTCTTGAATGCATTCGCTGAGCCGATCCAGGCGGGTCTCCACCCGCACCAGAAGATAGGCCGCAACTACCATCGGAAAACCGTACGCCGACATGGCCGCCAACAACGCTTCCATCTAAAACATCTCCTTTCTCAGGGTGCTGCCGATTTATTCGTATCACACGCCAGGGCAATTCTTTTTCCACCTGGCTGCGTCAGAAAGCCTTGAAAGAGCGCCGCTATTTCTGCGGCTCTCTTTCTTGCCAGGCAAAAAAATATCCTACCTTGACGGTGCACTCATTAAATCAGCAGCACCCTTGACTCATATCTAATATTTTTGTGCCTGTTACCTGCTAAAAACCGCACCCCGTCACCCTCATTCGTACCCTCCCTTTACTCCTTTTACTCCTGTTCAAATCCAATTCCCCCGGCTTTTCTCCACATAAAAAACCGGGTAGCAGGTTGCCCCGCCGCCCGGTTCTTTATTAGGCCAAAGCCTGCGTATCCTGCGTATGAACCTGGCAGGACACCGGCGTTACCAAAGCGCCGTTCTTGTTTTGGAACAAGCGCTTGGTGGCAACGGTCTGCATGACCGCCATTACGCCAGCCTTAGTCAGATCGTCTTTGGGGTTGACCAAGGAAAGAGTCGCTTCTTTACCGGCTTCGTCCCGAAAGATCATTTCCAGACGTTTCGTCATGGTTTTCACCTCCTTGTTTTTCTACGCTAGGTCTGTCTTACGCGTTAGTCAGGTGTCCCTGGTCGACGCGCAGCACCGAGGCCACGGTGTCTTTTTGGAGTCCGCCCAGCGCGGTTGCGGCGTCGTAGACGTCTGCATCGGCGGCGGCAGGATTCAAACCGCTCAAGGATACATTCTTGTATACCGCCTTACCGGCGGCGTCAAGACCGGTTTGCACCCGCAGCACCATTTTGCTGGATTCCACTGCTTTGCTTACTGCCATGAAGCTCACCCCCTTTCACTCAGAGACATTGCTCGGGCGAGCGTTTGGCAACCTTTCTTTTTATTTTTTTACTTTCCAGGCGCAGCGCACCGCTTCCGCCGCTCTGGACAGCAGCCGCGAGACCGCTTGATGGCTTACCCCCATCTGCTTGGCAATTTCTTGCACCGACCTCCCCCTCAGCCGTTCCTGCACAACTTGCCGCTGCCTGGAGGATAACCGCTTCACGGTTTGCCGCAGCTTTTCTTCCAGCAGTTTTTTCTCCACCGTTTCTTCTACATTTTCCATCCCTGCCGCTTCGGGAAAGCCCTCGGCATCTAGGCTTCCCGCCTGCCGCTGCCAACATTTACATTCTTTTTGAAAGGCGTTCCAAACGGCATAGGCAACACACTGCGCCGCATAGCCTTCAAAATGGCCGCTGCCGGCACGGTACTCTCTAACAGCTTTGGCAAAAGCCAGCCAGGCCGCACCTTCCATATCTTCGCGGACGCTGCGGGCAAAGCTTTGTCTTGCCCGCGAACGAACCAGCCCCGTAAAACGGCGGCACAATTCCTCGAACGCGGCTTTCTTGCCTTCTTGAGCCTCCCTTACTAGTTCTTCTATGTTTTTCATTTTCTTCCACCTCATGGCGGAAGACCGGTCTTCCTATACTAGCGCTACCTTCTATATATCCCCAGGGCGTCATTTACTGTGGCAACGCCAAAACAAAAGGAGCAGCCAAGAAGACGTTGCTTCTTAACTGCCCGCGTTGTATTTACAGTATAGCGCTAGAGAATCGCCGCGATAGTAACATCAGGCTGCATAACCGGCAAGCGCAGCACAAATTCCGTACCGCTTTCATCACTGGTAAAAAAGATTTCTCCATGATGCTTTTGTACGACAATTTCATAAGAAATGCTTAAGCCCAGCCCGGTACCCTTCCCAACCGGCTTCGTCGTAAAGAAAGGCTCAAACAAACGATCTCGAATGTCTTCCGGAATAGGCGGTCCGTCATTGTAGATGGAGCAGCGCACCCAGTCCTCTTCTTGAGACGTCTGAATGCGGATGGTTCCTTGCCCCTCCCTTCCTTCCGCTTGTATCGCCTGTGCGGCATTCACCAAGAGATTTAGCAGTACTTGGTTAATTTGACTGCCTATCGCTTGAATCATCGGCAAGGACGCCAGCTTTTTCTCAATCTTAGCAACATATTTTATCTCGTTACGCGCCACAATCAACGTGGTATCCAGGCCGCTGTTCAAGTCATATTCCCCGAACTGATCTAAAGAATCCACGCGCGAAAAAGCGCGCAACGCCTTGACAATTTTGCCGATACGTTCAATACCGTCCTTCGTCTCCTCAAAAAGTTCCGGTAAATCTTCCAACATCAGCTCCAATTTGGCGCTTTTTTCCTTTTCCCGCATGCCTGCCACAACCGCTTGGGCTGCTTCTTCGACTTCCGCCTGCTCCAGCGCGTTTTTGTACGCCTCGATCAGCTCGCACAAGCGTTCCACATAGCGTTGCAGCATCGAAAAATTACTGCTTACAAAACCTAGGGGGTTGTTTATCTCGTGGGCCACGCCGGCTGCCAGTTGGCCTACGCCAGCCAATTTCTCCTGCTGCACCATTTTACTCTGCGCCTGTTGCAGCGTGGTCAGCGCCAGCGAAAGCTCCCCATTAGTTTCCTCCACTTCCCGTTGGGCGCATTCTCTTCGTTTTACTTCTTCTTCTAAGGCTTCCATGATGCGGGCGTTATCTACCACTAGCGCCAATAAATCGGCCAATTGGATTAGCACATTTTTGCGCGCCTCCGTAAACTCCCCTTGTTCGCGCCGCCGACCCAGCACCATCACGCCAAAAACAATGCCGCCCCTCGTCAGCGGCAGCGCCGCCATGTGGCATAAATCACTCCAAGCAGATCCCTGCAAGCGATCTTCCCAGGTCGAATATTCATTAACAAAAAAAGGTTCCGCCTTTTCCCATGCGCGTCCCACCATATGCCGCCCTTTGGCAATACAGACAGCAATCGGCTCCAAGGAAATCCCTTCCTGCACCGCCAAGTGCATGCAGTTTTCTTTTTCATTCAACAAGTACACCGCGCCTAGCGCCGACGACGTCAGCCGCAACGATTGCTGCAGCACGCGCCCCAAAGTTGCCTGGACATCGCGTTCCTGCAGAAAATCGAAGCTAATCTGGCGCATTTGCAGCAACATGTCATTTTGGAAAAGAATGCGCCGCATCAAGGCGGAATGCTCCAGCATGCGTCCCAAGCGCTGGCGCATTACGACTAAATTGACCGGTTTAAGGAGATAATCGTCACCGCCGGCGGCAAAAGCCTGCTCGATGGTATCGCTGGATTCATCATGGCCCGTAATAAATAAGATCATCACATGAGAGGAGTCTTCCAGCTCCCGGATACGCCTGCAGGCTTCCACGCCGCCCATGCGAGGCATCTCTACATCCATCAGAATCAGGTCCGGCGTTTGCGCTTGATACATCTCCAGCGCTTCTACGCCGTCTTTTGCTTCCCGACAGACATAGCCGTCTTTTTCTAAGGCATTTATCAAGATGGCCCGGGAAAAACGATCATCGTCAACCACTAAAATATTCCATGGTTGATTTTTATCGTCCATGGCCTTCACCTCCTCATTTCGTTTCCGGTTCCGCCAGCAGTTTCGTCACCGTTCCCGGCTGGAGACCGACAAAACGCCAAATCGATTCGTCTACGCAATAAAGTTCTTTTTTCAGCAGTTGCCCCCAGGAAAAGCTGTTGGCAATATGAACCAGGCACAACAGTTCCTTATGCACCACATGCCCGGCTAACGGCTCATGGTGATAAAGCGCCGCTTCTACCAACGCATAAGGAAGCTGCCACCAATGCAGCAAATACCCGCCCAGCTCGTTGTGAGCAACGCCGAATTTTTCTCGTTCTGCCGTCATCAAGGCGCTTAGCCCGCCAGCTAAAAGCTGCTCTTTATACCAAGGCCACGGCAAAAAGGTTTCGCCAAATCCTTTTAGCAAGGCGACGACCCCTAAGTCATGGAGCAGTCCTACGGAAGCAAATTCTTCCAAAATATTTTTTTTATAGACGGCTTGGTATAAGCGATGCACAAAGCGGTTCACCTGTACGGAATGACTCCAAAATAAGTCCAGCACCTTCCGCTCCGCCAGCCCCACGGAAGGCGCGGCAAAAAGCCCGCTCGCCAAGACCAAATCCCGCAAAACATTTAGGCCCAAGTAGGAAATAGCCTGCTGTACCGAACCAATTTTAGCCCCATAAAAAGCGGCGTTCGCTACTTGCAGTAGTTTGCCGGCAATCACCGGGTCCGACTCGACCAGCACCGCCATCTCTTTTACGTCCGCTTCTTCCTCGATAAAACGGCATAGCTTTTCATAGGTTTCCGGCAACGTAGGCAATTGCCCCAAAAACTCAATTTGCGTCAACAGCTTTTTATCCCGCAAGGTGTTCTGCAGGAGCAGCACTTTATCGACCAAACTCAACAAAGCTTCATTGTCCCAAGGCTTAAGCAAATACATCTGTGCCGACCCATCCAGGAGCGAAGTAAACACCCTGTTTTTCTCCGCAAAGCCGCTAAGAATGAGGCGCATGGTTTGCGGATACAGTTCTTTTATGCGCCGCAATAGTTGATGCCCGTCCATTCCCGGCATGCGCATATCGCTGATTACCAGATCCACTCGCTGCAACTGCAAAAAGCGCAAGGCGGCATCGCCGCTTTCCACAAAGAATAATTCGTACTCCGTATCTTGAAAAACTCTCCGTAATGAACGCAAAATCGGTTTCTCATCATCAACAAAGAGAATGGATGCTTTCAACCGGTCCGCCTCCCTTCGCCGCCGTGGCGGCTGCGCCTTAAAGCAACGAAAATGGCTGCCCTATCTTCAGCACTCGTCGGTCCGCCAGTTCCGCTTCTTCAAACCAAATCTCGCTATCACGCAGATGCTCTTTAAAAAACCTTTCCAGTTGCCGTTGGCTTTCGCTCGCCAAGGGGGTAATCAACAGCAATTCAAGAATAATTTTTTTCTCGCCTTCCCAGCGCAGCGATACTTGCCCCTGCAAGAGCGTCTGCTCCCCATTAAGGAACGTTTTTAACAGTAATCCAGGCAAAAAACGTAAGCCTCGTACGTTTCCCAGGGCTTCGTAGTTTTCCAGAACTCTCTCTTCCGAGCCTGCATACTCCACTAACCACTCTTTGAGGTGTTCGGCTTCTTCGTGCAAAGAAAATCCTTCCGGCGTGAGTCCAGAAGCATACCCATGAATCCAACGGACCGCCGCCTGCAGCATTGCTTCCTCCGCGCCAGCCTGGCGGGCTTTTTCCGTTTGCACGCTTAACGCCAAAATACGCCCTAAGCGAAGCTCCTGCTCTTTCATCTTGCCTTCCATACGGTCTAACACTTTTTTATAGGCGTTATTACGAGACTCCAAGGTCTCTTTCATGTTTGCTTCCATTTTTTTCAGTTGATAATATTCCAAGGCCCGGTAAATAAAGCGCGAAAAATCATCATCCCATGGTTTGGTAATAAAGCTAAACACATCGGCATGATTCACCGTCGCTAAAACCTGGCTTAATTGGGTATACCCCGATAAAACCATGCGCACCGTAGCGGGAAACTGCTCTTTCGCCAGCTTTAAAAGCTGTAATCCGTCCATTTCCGGCATGCGCATATCGGTAACCAGAACGGCAATGTTCTCAGTTTCCAACAACGCCAAGGCTTCTTTGCCGCTTTTAGCAAAAAGCGCCTCATATTCCTCGTCCTGCACCGCCCGGCGAATCGCGCTAAGTACATTTGCTTCATCATCCACAAACAGCACTTTCAGCTTTTCTTGCTTCGACATACGAACGCCCTCCCTTATTTACAAAGCCCCTTGGCTTTTACGAGCCTACAAAGCCACCTTCACCGCAACAACCAATATTAATCAAAGTATTTCCACAAATTTTACAAATTTCCTGCGCTTCTTCTTTAGTCATTCAGCACGACTTTACTTTGATTTTGCTTTCTTTTCCTTTTCCTCCCAAAACAGGCAGGAAGAGCTTCCAGCGCCCAGAATAAAGTAAAGATATAGCTGCCGCGCCGCGGAAAGGAGACTTCTTATGTCTAAGGACAGCCAAAAGCCAATCTCTCTTGATAACGGCGTTTACTGGGTGGGCGCTGCCGCCAACCAGATGCCACTGAACTGCAACCCTTATTTAATCGTTGCTCAAGAAGAAGCCGTACTCATCGATCCTGGATCTCCCCTCGACTTTCCGCAGGTCTGGAACAAGGTAACACAGCTCATTCCCATCGAGAAGTTGCGCTATATTGTGCTGCAGCATCAGGATCCCGATTTTTGCGCCAGCGTCCCTCTTTGGGAGCAGTATTGCTTTCAAGGCCAGCTTGTAGCGCACTGGCGCGCCATTCCCATTATCAAGTGCTATGGCGTCCGTTCTGAGTTTTATAATATCAGCCAGCAGGAGCACCGCCTCGTTTTTGGGCAGGATCATTTGCTACAGTTTTATCCCACGCCCTATTTGCATTCGCCTTGCGCCTTTGCCACTTATGATCCGCAAAGCCGCACCTTGTTTTCCAGCGATCTCTTTGGTGTCCTGACAGAAGAAGCTCCTTTATTCGCAGACGAATGGGACGGTCTCAATTACCTGGAAGCCATGAAAGCCTTTCATGAGCATTATATGCCTTCCTCCGACATCCTGGGCTCTGCAATGGAAGTATTTTCCCAGCTGGATTTAGAGCGAATCGCTCCGCAGCACGGTTCTGTCATCCGCCGGGATTTACCGGTATATATAGAGACACTGCGCCACTTGGCCTGCGGTTCTCTGTTGACGCCGCAGGCCAAAAAACTGCGCCCCCAGGACAGCTACACCCCCTTGCTCAATCAAGTACTGCAGCGTCTTACGGGCCTGCTTTCGCGCCGGAAAATCCATGTCCTCTTTGCTGGCACTTCCTTCCCGCTGCTGACCGACTGCCTGCAGCTTCCAGATGATTTTCCCGGCACCGAAGAAAATTGGCATGCCTTCTTTGCTACGCTGTATCAACGCCGCGGCCTGGATTTACTGCTGCAATTAGAACCCCTAGTGCGTCAGCTCACCAATACCTATACCGCCGCCACGCCGCAAATCTATGACACCGTATTATTTTCTCTGGAAAAAGAAACTCAACGTCTGCATCAGGAAAATCTGGCGCTGCTGGAAAAAAATCTGCGCATTCAAGAACATGTCCAGCATGCGGCCAGCCACCTGCTCCAGTGTCCCCTCACCAAACTCAACAATGAAAAGGTGTTTTTAGAATACCTAGAAGAGCAATGCAAACAGGCGCGGTATCAAGCGCCTTCAGGAGCGCTGCTGCTCATCGGCGCAGACAATCTGGCGCAAGTCAATCTCCGGCACGGCAGCCGAGCTGGCGACGAGCTGCTGCGCGGCCTGGCGCTGTTTCTCAAAGAACACTTGCAAGCAGGCAGCCATTTATTCAAAGTTGATGGACCGGTTTTTGCCTGCTATCTGGAAGGCGCCGCCAAAGAAAACGCCCTGGCCTACGCCGAAGAACTGCGCTATCTGGTCGAACAGTCTACACATTTCATCGAAGCCACCACTGTTTCCATCGGCGTCATTGCTTCGTCTGATCTGACCGAGCGTCAGTGCGAGGAAACCGAACTTTGCATGCAAGCTTTCTATCAAACAGCCAAGGGATATCTCGCTAACGCCCGGCAACAGGGCAGAAACCGCGTCTTTACGGATACCGGCATTCCTGTTTCCGTTTCTTTGGGACAAATCTTGTTGGTTGACACCGACGAATTGCACCTAGAAGTACTGTGCAGCCTGCTGCAGGCGGAAGGCTTCAGCATTCTCACTGCGGCTAATGGCGAAGAAGCCCTCGCCGCAGTGGAAAAACACCAACCGGAGCTGATTATCTCCGAGGTGCTGCTGCCCAAAGTCGACGGCTTCGCCCTGCGAGAACGGCTGCGGCAAAATTCGTCTTCTCAAGCCATCCCATTTTTCTTCCTGTCCCACCTTAAAGACCACGAAGGCATTCAGCGCGCCTTGGCCTTGGAAGTAGAGCATTACCTGCAAAAACCGTATATTCTGCCAGAGCTTATCGGTCTGGTGCTGCTGAAGTTCCGGCAAAAAAGAGCCTTACAGTTCTAAAAGAAGAGAACGAAACGCAGAGGAACAGAGAAAAGCCAGAGGTAACAGAAAAAAAGATTGAACACGAGAATCGGAGAACCAGAGGGTTCGAACGAGAGTTGCGGGGTTCGATATATTTCAAATTTCCACAGGGGCTGACAGTTAGTGAACGCTCCACCAAAGAGAAAGATTTTTTCGCCAAGCGCGAAAGAAAATGCAGGCATAGTGGAGCTATGCCTAGACTTTCTGACAACGCCTGACGAAAAAGATCCGCTTTGGTGCGAGAGGTTCATAGCTAGGCAGCCCCTGCCCAAAAAGGAGGTGACACGATGCTGGTCACTCTAGAAGAATTATATTGGCTTTGCGCCGGTTTGCTCTTATTCATCGGCTATGGTTTGGCGCTTATCGCCTACCAAAAGTACCGCCTGCACCGACGCAAGCGGCAGCAGTTGACCTTAACCCGCAACCTGCTGCAGGACTTTGCCTACTACGACGAAGAAGCACTGCGGCCTTGGATTCGCAAAGCCAAACGCAGAGCCTTTGATTTGCTGCAGGATCTAACCCAGCTGCACCAGCTGCACAAAGATCCTCGCAATCGATTCATCAAAGCCCTGCGGGAAACAAATGTTGAACGCCGCTATCACCAACAATTACGGTCCTCCTTCGCGGCACGCCGCCGCAAAGCCGCCCTCCTCTTAGCCGCGCTGCCCTGTTCCAATACCAACCACGCCTTAGAAGAAGCCTTACCAAAAGAGAAGGACCTACAAACCAAACTATACCTATGCGCGGCTTTAGCCCGCCTTGAAGACGTCAAGGCCATCCCGCTTATGGTAGAAACACTGCCCGGAGCGCCGCAATGGTACCGAACTCGCGTCAACATGCGTCTAGCTTCGTTCGGCAAGGCCTTTCACGATTACGTACCGCAGCTAACACAGCGGACGGAAATGGAAATTCAGAGCCTGCTAGTGGATTTTGCCGCCATCTATCCTTCGGCTGCCTTGAAGAAATATCTGCTTCAGTGCATTTCTTCTCCTGTCAAAGACATTGCTTACCGCGCTACGCGCAATTTGGGGATTTTTTACTGCCACGAGCTGAAAACCCCGCTATTTCTGGAAAATCCAGATCCAGTCATACGCAACATCACCATTCAGGCCTTGAGCGCCATTCCTACACGGCGTACTTTAGAGCTGTTGCTGCCTCTTTCTGGGCAACCGCGGCACAGCGACCAGGCCGCGGTAACCATGTCTTCGATTGTCCAAAAAAAGCCGGCTTTATTGAATTTTATTCTTGCAGAATTCCAAAAAGACCATGAGGAAACTACGCAAAGCGCCTTGGCAACCGTCTTGGCGAACCGCCTCGAATATCTGCTGATGCGCTTGACCGCCGGACCGGATCCAATGCTGGAGCGCACCTTGAAACGTCTTATTCAGGCCAAGAAAACCAATGCCATCATCGGCCTTTTGCGGCGCAACCATTCCCAGGAAATTGAGGTTATTCTGCTAGACCAGTTGCGCCGTCTCCTGCCGGAGGCGCCTGAGGTGCGCCAAGAGCTCCGTCTGTACCTACCGGCAGGCATTTTGGAGAAGCTCGGCGAGACGCCTCTGCCGCAAGAAGCAAAACGCCGCGAGCATGTGGTCGATTACGAAAAAGTTTTTCACCTGCAGTTGCTTCTGCCCTTTGCCTTTTTGTCAGTGCCTCTGCTGTATGCAGCACGTTATTGGGAGCAGTTTTACGCCTGGACGCCCTACATGCATCTGACCCAATTTGTCCTGGACTTCAACTACTATATTGCTTTTTATTCCCTTGCGGTCAACGGAATTTCTTTGGCGCTTCTGTTTTTTTCTCTTTTAGCCATCCGCAAACAAGCTGACGCATGGAAGACAAAGAAACGTAGCTTCCTCTTCCGCCCCCGTATGCTGCCTGGCATTACCATCATCGCCCCGGCCTACCTGGAAGAGAGCACCATCATTGAAAGCACCCGATCTCTTTTGAACCTGCATTATCCCAACTACGAACTGCTCGTAGTCAATGACGGCTCCAACGACAACACCCTTAATCAGCTGATTGAACACTTTCAGCTGGAAAAAATCGACCGTTTTGTGCCGCAGCGTCTCAAAACTCAGCCTATCCGAGGGCTCTACGCCTCGAAGGCCATCCCCAAGCTGCTGGTTGTGGACAAGGCCAACGGCGGCAAGGCCGATGCCCTCAACGTGGGCATCAACGTCTCGGGGAAGGAGTTTTTCTGCGGCATTGACGCCGACTGCCTGCTGGAAAAAGACTCTCTTCTCAAGCTGGCTTCCACTATCTTGGACGCACCGGCGGAACCGATCGCCGTGGGCGGCAATATCTTTCCGGTTAATGGCTGCAAGGTTGATCGCGGCGAGCTGACTCATATCGGACTTCCTGCCAGCCACCTGGCGCGCTTCCAAACCATCGAATACTTGCGGGCCTTTATGGCCGGCCGTCTCGGTTGGGCGCATATCAACTCCTTGTTGATTATTTCCGGCGCTTTCGGCCTTTTCAACAAAGACCGCGTGGTCGAAATCGGCGGCTACCTTACCAGCAGCGAGCGCCACAAAAAAGACACCGTCGGCGAAGACATGGAACTAGTCGTGCGCCTGCGGCGTTACATGTGCGAACAAAACTTGCCACACAGCATTCTCTACGCCTTCAACGCCAACTGCTGGACTGAAGTCCCCTCTACACTGTCTGTCCTGCACCGCCAGCGAGATCGCTGGCAGCGCGGCCTCATTGACATTCTTTTCTTCCACCGCCAGTTGCTGCTCAACCCCCGTTATGGCCTTTTGGGGATGGTGGCCTTACCGTATTTCTTCCTTTTCGAAATGTTCGGTCCATTTTTAGAAGTGCAAGGCTACGTCATGGTTGTCGCTGCCGCTTGCCTTGGTTTGCTCAACCTGCCGCTTGCTTTGCTGCTGCTGCTAAGCAGCGTCCTTTTAGGAGTACTTGTGTCGGTGTTCTCTCTTGTCATTGTCTCCCGGGAAAATGATTATTTCCCCGGCCCCTACATGGCTACCTTGCTGGGCTA
This sequence comes from Anaeromusa acidaminophila DSM 3853, assembly GCF_000374545.1. Taxonomy (NCBI): domain Bacteria; kingdom Bacillati; phylum Bacillota; class Negativicutes; order Selenomonadales; family Sporomusaceae; genus Anaeromusa; species Anaeromusa burkinensis. The sequence continues at coordinate 1,778 of NZ_KB894603.1, read as the reverse complement.
CGCCATTTTGGAAAACTTCTGGTTCCGGCAATTGGCCAATTTTTGGCGCGTCACAGGCTACTTGAATACCCTGCGCCAGCAAACAGGCTGGGGCAACATGAAGCGCCAAGGCTTTCAGCAAAGCGAAAAGCCTGCGGAGCAGGAGGGCGCGGGGAAAAAGTAACACAGAAGACACGGAACGCAGAGTAAGCAGAGTAACAGAGGAAAAGCCAGAGAAATAATGGATTGAACAAGAGAATCGGAGGACCAGAGGGCCCGATCGAGGATTACAGGGCACGTATTTTAACAGGAGTAGAGTGAGTAGAGGGAGGGCACGCGGATATTTTGTTTTAAAATTCTATAGGGGCTGATATTTAATCAATATATTTTTCCAAGACCCAAGGGTCCTGCTGATTTCATGAGTGCACCGCCAGGGCAAGAGATTTTTTCGCCTGGCAAGGAAGAAGGCCGCAGGAATAGCGGCGCTCTTTCAAGGTTTTCTGACGCAGCCAGGCGGAAAAAGAATTGCCCCTGGCGCGTGATACGAATACATTAGCAGGGCCCTGCAAAAAGAGGAGGAGAGTATGAAAAAAGCGTTTTTTTTCCTGTGCTGCGCCGCCAGTTTAGTTTTCTACGGAACGGCGGAAGCAGCGACAGATACAAAAAAAACAATCGTTGATACTAGTTTTACTTACAGCACCGACAGCGACGGCGTAACATCCCGCAGCATGAAGATTACCGATGAAAAAGCGGAGAATCCGCTGAGCTACACGCTGTATCTCACGCGCTTGGGGCAAAAATATCGTCCGTCTATTGATGAAAAGACATTGGTCTTCAAATGGGTGCGCCCTTTGAAAAATGAAGCCAATCTCACTATTTGGGGCGGCTACACGAAAAACGATTTGCGTAGCTTTGTTCCTGCCGCGCTTATGTATGATCAAAGTATCAGCGACACCCATCACGCCTGGTACAGCGTTGGCCGCGAAAGCATCGGCACAATCCCGGCCAACGAGCGCAACCTCTTTCGCAGCAGCGTCTCCGCCAGCCACATGTGGCGCACCAGTCCCGGCGCTTCGCTGGGATTAGAGACCAATCAATGGTTCTATAGCGACCAAAATCGCGAACAAAAGTACGTTCTTTCGTATACGCAAAAGCATTCCGCCCGTTTTGAGACCGTCGCTTCTTACGCCTATCACGATGCCAAGTTTACCCAGCCCGGCATTTACTGGGTGCCTCAGCAAGAACACCGCCTCAGCATTACGCCAAAATACGATATTCCTATCGGAGGCGGTACATTGGCGCTTGCTTGGGAGCAAGGCCTCTGGGCCCGCAATAAAGACGGCAGCATCAAAAGCTACAAAGGCACTATTTCCTACCGCCAAGGCCGCTTCAACGCCGGCGTGGAATATCTGCATGACGGCGACTACAATTCCCATCTCTACCGCCTGGATTACCAATTCCTGTTGTAGAAGTAAAAATGAAAGAACCGTTTACACAGAAGTGCAAAGATATAGAGGATGTAACACAGAGTCATGACCGCCCGTTAAACGGGCGGCATGCACCAGCCCTATAAGGGCTGATTACTAGCGGCACCTAAAAGTGCTGCTTTTCACTTCGTTCAAGCCATCTTTGCACTTGGTACTAGCTACCCCTGAAGGGGTCTTCTAACTCTTTTACACTAATTTTATCCATCATTTGATCTGCTTTCTCTTGTTCTCTTATATACTTTTTTATTGTAGCTTCATTAAGGCCAACTGTACTCACATAATATCCAATTGACCAGAAATGTCGATTCCCAA
>NZ_KB894602.1 GCF_000374545.1 Anaeromusa acidaminophila DSM 3853 | reverse complement strand
AATTGTTGCTAACTTAAGATCCACTGGTGGATGTCTAGGGTGATCCGGTTTGTTATTCCATTGCCTCCTTGAAGCTTTTATTCTGGGTGGCAAATCTCTTTCTGCTATCCAGTTATATAATGCCTTCCTTGTTGGAAACCCCAAGCACTGAATAACTTTAGTCACGGATTTGCATTGGTCATACAGTGTTAGCGCTCGTTTTTTCTGGCCTTCTGAATACATTTTTCTTGCCCCTTTCAGAATGCCACCCGAGTCCAACTTTTTGTCCGCATCCCCCCTTTTGAAATATTTACCGCAAAATTGCAGCCGCAGAGTACGCATTTTGCATCTCCCCACGCTATCGGCTCGGAAGAATACGTCCTATTGAGCGAAGGTTCCTTATACATAAACGTAAACAACACGGAGTATAAGCTGCAAAGCGGCGACGCCCTGCGTTTTCCAGCTAGCCAGCCTCACCATTACCACAATCCCTGCCTCCAGGAACTTTCTTTTCATTGCATGCTCTACCATGCCCGCACCTAAAACAGACCGCGCTTGGCAGTACGAACTGCCCAAGCGCGGTCTATTCTTTTTATGCAGTAAGGCACACTCTTCGGGAAAAGCGCACACCGGGTTCTAAAATAATACGACTTTGTTTCTGCCGCTCTTTTTCGCCTGATATAAGGCGTCATCCACTCGTTTTAACCAAGATTCCAACGTATCCTCGCTCATAAATTCCGCCACTCCAATGCTCACGGTCAGACGTAGCTTTTTAGCTGAAAGAGGCTTGTTTTCTACTTCTCTGCGCAACTTCTCTGCTGCCGCCACAGCCGCCTCGCCCGTACTACAGGGCAACAACACCGCAAATTCCTCGCCGCCCCAGCGATAAATCGAGTCTACAACGCGAAGATTTTGCTGGATCCGTTCCACTACCTCCACTAAAACCTGATCCCCCACCAGATGTCCGTGCTCATCATTGATCTGCTTGAAGAAATCAATATCAATAAGTAGAATCGATACTTCTTCTTGATAACGCTGACTGCGCAGCATTTCTTGTTCCGCTGTTTCTTCAAACTTGCGTCGATTCCAGGCTCCGGTCAACCGATCCGTCAGAGCGATCTCCTCCAAATGCTCATTCGCCATGCGCAGCTTACGATTGCTTTCATCAAGCATCCTCCAAGCCATTTGCAAATCAATCTGCTGTTCTTCGCTACGTTTTAATTCTTCGCGCAGCTGCACCTTAACCTGTACTTTTTCTAAGGCCACGGCCGCCAAAAATGCATACTGCTCCAAGAAACTTAGCTGCTCTTCGCTAGGAGAAAAAGGCTTCTCTCTCCACGAAATACCAAACACGCCCAATGTTCGGCCTCCGCTGTTCAGAGGATACATAAGCACCGTACTGACCTGTCTCAGTTCCGGCTCCAGCAGTTTATCCGGCACTTGTTGGTAATCCGGTATATGCTGTCTTTTTCCTTGCGCTAGCACTTGGCCGCTTACGCCAGCCGTACTATCAAATTTCCTCTCTTTCATATCGTTATATAAGCCGACAGCATACGGAAATTCCAGATTTCCCTTACTATCAACAACCGAAATATAACCATCCGGCGCATCCATAAGCTGCGCCGCATCGGTAATGATGGTTTTCAGCAGATCCCCTACTTCATCTCGGTCCTGTACTAAATGACTCGTTATTGTTTGAAATGAAGCCATTTGTCGCGCAAAAGTTTCCACCTGCCTTGTCAAAGCTTCCTCTTTTTTCACGCGTCGCACCAATAGCGCCGTAACCGCGCTAATCAATAGAGTAACCGCCAAAGAAGCCAATAGATAAAATTGCCTTCTTTCGGCAATATCTTTTTTAACCTGGCTTACGTCCACACCAGTCGCAGCAATCAAAGGATATGATTCCAGTGCATAGTAATGAAAAATTCGCTCCTCGCCACTCTGATCATAAAAAGACCCTGTATCACCTTCCATTTGCTGCCGCGTCTGCTGTCCTAAAAATTGCCCCAACGCTTCTTGCTTTCCTTCTAGAAGAGCCTCTGGCTGCCAAGAACGAAGGGTATTATCTTCTCCTAAAACAACAAGCACCGCATCACTTTCCAATTCCAATTCCCAAAGAAATTCCGTCAAAGCGCGTTTAGAACTTGTCGCAAATACAACACCTCGAAATACGCCCGCCTTATCCCAAATACCTCGACTCCAGGTCAACATCGAATCTTCTGTCGTCATAAGAGAAGCGCTATGCAATTGATCTTGAGCTTGCTGCTGATGATGCTTAAAAAAAGGTTCATTCGCTACCGATTTACGAGCTTCTTCTCCGGTATAAACAGCAACCACACGCCCTGTTTCATCAGCCACCGCCAAAGACAATACTCGTTCTTGTAAGAAGTTTTGTGAAACCGATGCCTCTTCGGATCCATTTCGTAACCATTGATGATGTTGACGCACAATTTTCAGCGCATCATCGACATTCTGCACCGAATGATACACATGGTCAGCAAAGGAGCGGCCATAGGTTACACTGACTCTTATAGCCTCCCGTTTTTCAATCTCCGATTCTACTAAAATCCGGTGCCACGTGGAAAACCAAAGCAGCAGCAACAGCCCGATCCCTAAATAGAGGATGATTCGATCCATCGAAACAAACTTCGTTTTCGCCTTCTGTTTCTGCTCCATCTTCTGGCATGCTCCTCTCTTTACCATTGTAAAAGTATGCCAATTTTAGTTTTGCTGTTATATTCCATGCACCACTCTTTAATCCCTTTTCATCGCTTCTAGTTTCCTTACTTTTCCCGCCTAACGGCGTTGAGCCTCCGGAAATGTGCTAAAATAAAGGAAGTGAGCGAAGACTCCGCCGATAAATTTTTCACTAAACTTCTTTTAAGGATACGCCAAGCAACAGGACGGTAGAACAAGAACAAATCACAAAAAAGCCTTGGTAACGGAAGGGATGAACGATATGGTTTACAACGATTTAGAACGGCTAATTGAAGAAAAAAAGCAACGTTGGACCCATGCCAGCGATGAAATTTGGAGCTATGCCGAAACAAAATTCCAAGAAACGCGCTCCAGCGAACTGCTTTGTTCGCTTTTGGAGCAAGAAGGCTTTGATGTCGAAACCGGCGTCGCCGGTTTGCCCACCGCCTTTGCCGCCTCCTTTGGCAGCGGCGCGCCGGTCATTGCCTTTCTCGGCGAATATGACGCCCTTTCCGGTTTGAGCCAGCAAGAACGCCTCGCTGAAAAAAAGCCTCTTGAAGAAGGCGGCAACGGCCATGGCTGCGGCCACCACCTGCTCGGCGTCGGCTCCCTGGCGGCAGCGGTAGCTGTCAAAGAGATTCTCGAAAAAAATAAGCTCCCCGGCACGGTGCGCTACTATGGCTGCCCTGGCGAAGAAGGCGGCTCCGGTAAAGCCTTTATGGCCCGCGCCGGCGTCTTCGAGGATGTCGACGCCGCTTTAACCTGGCACCCCCTGACGCATAACGCCATCTGGTCCACCCGCTTTTTAGCCAACTACCAAGTCGCGTTCCGTTTTCACGGCAAGAGTTCTCATGCCGCTTCCGCGCCTCATGTAGGACGCAGCGCCTTAGACGCCTTAGAGCTCATGAATATCGGCGTGAACTACCTCCGGGAACATGTCGTCCCGGACGCACGCATGCACTATGCCATTACCAACAGCGGCGGCGCCTCCCCCAACGTCGTCCAAAGCGAAGCCGAAGTGCTGTACCTGCTGCGAGCGCCGGAGCTAGCCCAGGTTCAAGACATTTATGAGCGCGTCTGCGCCATCGCCCATGGAGCTGCTTTAATGACCGGAACCACCCACGAAGTCCTTTTTCAAAAAGCCTGCTCCAATTACATTCCAAACAACGCCTTAGAAACTATCATGTATCGCCACTTGCAGCAAGTTACCCTCCCTGCGTTACCGGAAAACGAACAGAAACTGGCGCAGCAGCTTCACCAAACCATGACGCAAGAGGATTTGCAAAACGATCTGCATATGGCGGAATTGCTTTTAGGAGGACAGCACCGCGAGCTGCTGCCAGGCATCCGCAAGCAGCTTGTCGCTGACAGAATTCTGCCCCATGTTCACGCGGCTTCTCTGCTGCCTGGCTCCAGCGACGTCGGAGATGTCAGCTGGCTAGTACCGACTGCGCAGTGCAGTACGGCTTGCTACGTATTCGGCACGCCAGGCCATTCCTGGCAAATGGTCGCCCAAGGAACTTCCTCGTTAGCGCACCAGGGCATGCTGACCGCCGCTAAAGTCCTAGCCCGCACCGCTTTGGAGCTTTTCTCTCAGCCGGAGCAGATTCAGCTCGCCAAAGCAGAGCTGCTTCAGACTTTGGATGGCCGCACCTATCAATGCCCCATTCCGCAGGACATACAGCCGCCGCTTGAGACCAATACAAAAAAGGCCACTACCTAGGCGCAAAGAGAACCGGCAAGCGTTTATGAAAACGCTTGCCGGTTCTCTTTAGCAATTCTTTTTGTCTTTAACTCGCCGCTTCTTGACAATCTTCTTCCTGCTCGCCAAGGCTATTCGCTAGCCAGTTCTTTCCTTCCACCAAGCGCGCCACCAACATAGAGCAAGCCACATTCCCGGTGGAGTTAAGAAGAGTTGCCGGCGCGTCTATAATGGTGCTGATAACCGCAATAATCGGCAGCACTTCCGGTGAAAAACCGTACACGCTGATAATCAACATCTCGCCGATCATGCCGCCTCCCGGAATGGCCCCCATTACAGCGCCGACCAGGAAAGAAACGCCGATAAGCCCCAGCCAGGTACTCCAGCTTGTCATATCCATACCGAACAAGCCGAAGAGAAAAGTAATTTTCAGCACCCCGCCGAACACGGAACCATCCTTATGCAAATTAGCGCCCAATGGAATGACCGTCTCCACCATATCCGCCGGCACGCCCATTTTTTTGGCGGCCATAAGATTAACGGGAATGGATGCAGCGCTGGAGCAGGTGGCAATGGCCGTTAAAGACGGCGGCAATGCATTACGCCAGAAAACGCCTACGCCTTGCTTCCCTGCCGCCAGATACGCATAGAGTGTAAAGAAGCCGAAATAGTAAATAACCGTCAATACCAGATACACAATAAACGTATTCAAGTAGCCTTGCAAAATTTGCGTACCTAATTCACCTACCACATTGGCAAAATACGCGCCTAAGCCAATCGGCGCATAATACATCACTAATTGTACTATTTTCATCATAACCTGCGTGGCTGCCGCCAAAAAGGATGCAACCGGCTTCGCCGCCTCGCCCACTAGGGCCGTTGCCAAACCGGTCAAGGCAGCCAGCACAATCAGCGGTAAAATATGCGACTTAGAAAGAACCTGCGAAAAATCGCTCACCGTAAAGGTTTTGACCAATTGCTCCGCCGTATTCAGTTGCTTCGCTTTTTCCGGCGTCCCGCCTTCCGCAGCCACGACGCTTTGCAACGTAGCGAAGTTAATGCCTTCGGTCGGATTCATAGCAACAGTCACGCCTAATCCCAGTACAGCGGACAATAAGGCGGTAACTACAAATACGACCACTACACTGCTCATAATCTTGCCTAAGCGACGCATTTCTCCGCCCATCGAAGCGATAGCCGAAGCAATGCTAAAAAACACCATGGGTACGATAATCATAAAGAGCAGGTTTAAAAACAAATCTCCCAGCGGCTTCAACACCACCGCCTCCGGCCCCATGACAACTCCCAGAACTCCGCCCGCCAACACGGCGAGCAATAAGATAATGGAAAACATATACTCCTTGGCAATCTCTTTCATTTTCTACACTTCCTAACTTTTTTCGATCAGCAGCGTTAGCTTGCGCCTTGGAGTTGCAAAAACGCACTCAACCAGCACAGATTCCTCCATGCTGTCCAAGTGCGCCATCGCAACCTCAAGCGACCACGGCCTCACTTGGCGTGTCAGTCCTGTCAGCCTGCGTATCTTTATAATTTTAATCTAGTTCGCCACTGCTTTTGAAAGTCCTGTCAGTTTTCTTTAGGCTTCAATAACATTTTGTAAGATTCTCAAAAATTATTTTTAAGGAGGATTGATGCTATAATCAAACGAATTGATGTATAGCTTCCTCTTAGATAGTATTGGCAAGAAAGAAGGCTTTTTTATGACCATTGCAATTCGCAACGCCCGCGCCCAAGACGCCGAAGCCGTCGCCGCAATTGAAGCGTTATGTTTTCCCGCCGCCGAAGCGGCTTCCGCTCAAACAATTGCCGCACGGATTGCCGCTTTTCCATCCTATTTTTTTGTAGCGGAACAAAATGGCGCCCTCATCGGCTTCGTCAATGGCTGCGTTACCAACAGCCCGATCATTGAAGATGAGCTTTTCCAAGACCCAAGCCGCCATATTCCAGGAGGAACTCATGCAGCCATTTTCGGCCTGGATGTTGTTCCTAACCGCCGTCGTCAAGGCATAGCCGCGCAATTAATGCGTCACTTCATCAGCGAAGCGCAGCGCCAAGGGCAACGCCATGTCATCCTTACCTGCAAAAAACATCTGCTTCGCTATTACGAAACCTTCGGCTATGTAAATAACGGTCTTTCGCAATCCACCCACGGAGGCGCCGAATGGTACGATATGACTTTGGATTTAGAACGCTAATCTAAATAATCCAGCAAGGAAGCGTCTTCCGTTGTTTCCAGCCGGTCCAGTATCGCGTCGAAATCTGTATAGCTGAAAACAGGAATACGCCGCAGCAAATAAGGGTTGTCTTTGTCTGGACAGTTGATGCCCGGCAGCACGGTAAAGGCTCCGGCATAACCGCTTTGCGCCGTTTTCTCCAGCACCTCCAGATTGTAAAAACCGCCAGGATAGGCAAAATAATCGATCGGCCGTCCCGCCAAGCGCTCTACGCCGCGACGGCTTTGCCCCACTTCCTTCTCCAGCTCGACCGCTGCTAATTTTGTCAGATCGGGATGGCTACGCGTATGAGAGCCAATTTCGATACCCGCCTGCTCCATCTCTTGAATCTGTTGCACCGAAAGGCGATTCTTGCGGTCAAAATTGCGTTGCACCATAAAAATAGCCGCTCGAAACCCTTCCTGTTTGAGCACAGGGAACGCCTGCGTATAGTTATCCTCATAGCCATCGTCAAAGGTGATTAAGACCGGCTTAGCCGGCAACTTGACCGAAGCTCCCTTCATGTAGGAGGTCAGATCAGCCAAAGAAACGCTCTGATACCCCCGCTCATGCAACTCCTTCATTTGCCGGGAAAACTCCGACGTCTCCACATTCAAATACGGATAATCCGGAGCTTCTTCTCCCACATAATGATACAGCAGCACAGGAATCCCCTTAAAGGCGGCCTGCGCTTGCACGCTAACCGGCAAAAACAGCAGCAGGCTGGCCGTAACCGCCATTACGCTTGTTTTCAAGTAAGTAAAAACTATTTTTCTCATCTACTGCATCTCCTAAACTAACAATACTATTTTTCGGGAGGAATATTCATGTATTTTGATAATGCCGAAGGTCCTGTTTTCCGCCCCCCCAGCGAAGCCGACAGTTTGATCCTCCGCGTCACTATCGGCTGCTCCCACAATGCCTGCACCTATTGTAATATGTATCGCAGCGTTGCGTTTCGCATGCGCCCCCAAGAAGAAATTGACGCGCAGCTACAGCAGGCGCAGCGCTATGCCGCTCATATTCACCGGGTCTTCCTGGGCGACGGCAACGCTCTCGTACTGCCAACAGAGCGTCTCTTGGCTATTTTAGCACAAATTCAAGCTGTATTGCCAAAAGTGCGCCGCGTCTCCTGCTATGCCGGCCCCAAGGACATGCTGCGCAAAACGCCAGCCGAGCTGGTCGCTCTGCGCCAAGCCGGGCTTAAGCTAGTCTACTACGGTATGGAGTCGGGCGACGACGTCGTGCTGGCTCATGTCAATAAAGGAGTCACCGCTACGGAATCCATCGAAGCCGGCCAGCGCATCACAGCCGCAGGCATCAAGCTTTCGATGATGGTTATTCTCGGCTTGGGCGGCCAAGAAGCATCAGAGCGTCACGCCCACAACACCGCCTTGGCGGTCAGCGCTATCCGTCCGCATATGCTCAGCGCCCTGACGCTGATGATGTACCGCGGCAGCGAGCTGCTGGAAGAGTTTGAAAGCGGCCGTTTCCCCATTCTTTCTCCTGCCGGCATCATGGGGGAGCTACATTTGCTGCTGCAAGGCATTGAACTGCCGCCGGAGCATCATTGCCTTTTTCGCAGCAACCATATTTCCAACTACATCAATTTCGCCGGCACGCTGCCTAAAGACAAAGAGCGCCTTTTGTCCGAAAGCCTGGCGGCTCAAGACAAGTTGGCGCTCCTCAAAAGCTGGGATCCTTACAACAATGTAGAAAGGTAAAGACTGCCGAGAGCTGCTTACCGCAATTGCCGTTCCGCCAGCTCCCCAAAAAACGGTAAGCTATACCGCTCCCCTTGAAAACCCTTGTACATCATTAGCAGCCAAACAAACAGCGTAGCTGGTCCAATCACGATGGAAATGAGCATTCCAATAAACGGCAGCAAATGCGCCATTAGCGAAATAACCATCAAAGAGCCAAAGGTCACCAACGACTGCATGGCGTGAAAGCGAACAAATTTGTTTTCCTTTTCCAGCAGTAAAAATACGATCCCCGACAGCCAGCCCAGCAAATAGCACAAGCCTGCCGCCGTATTCGCGCTTAATCCCACCGACGTTTTACCCCAATCCGTCATCTTGGCGCCTCCTTTTTCTTTGTTCCTGCCTTAGCGTCCGCTAAAGGCAGGTTTTCTTTTTTCCCGAAACGCCGCTACGCCTTCCTGATGATCCTCGGTTTCCAAGCACTGCGCCTGCAGTTGCGCCTCCAACTGCGCCATCTGCTCAAAATCCGCTTCCTGGCTGGTATGCAAAGCAGCCTTTGTTTTTGCCAACGCCAAGGGCGGCGCTAACGCTAGGCGAGTCGCCCAAAAACCGGCTTCCTCATCCAATTCGTCGGCTTCCGCCAGATGGTTTAACAAGCCCCATTCATAAAGGGTTTCCGCCGAAACCGCATCACCGATAAACATCAATTCCTTAGCCCGATGCATACCTAAAAGACGAGGCAGCAGATATAGACCGCCGCAATCCGGCACCAAACCCACTTTAGCAAAACTCTGCGCGAATTTTGCTGACCGGGATGCAATAACCAAATCACAGGCCAAGGCCAAATTAAAGCCCGCTCCGGCTGCTACGCCATGCACCTTGGCTAAAACCGGCTTTGGCATCTCCCGAATAATTTTTACCAAATTGCCAACTTCTTCGATAAACGTCTTAGCCTGGGACGTACCGGCAATAGACTCTAGATAATTCAAGTCACCGCCGGCGCAAAAGGCGCGGCCGCTGCCAGTCAGCACTACCACCCGTACCGACGCGTCAACCGCCGCCTCTTCCAACACCTGCCGCAGTTCTTCCGTCATTTCATCATTAAGCGCATTGAGCGCTTCCGGACGATGCAACGTCACGGTCAACACTTCCGCCTGCTTTGTTACCATTACTGTTCTTTCACTCATCTGTCCCGCCTCCTTCTTATTCTCTCCGTCCTCTACCACAGACGTGCGCAGAAAAAGCCCGCCCAAGTAGATGCCAAGCAAAGGATCACATTGCTGCCTGCATTGGCGAAGGCCTGACTCATAGCCCCTTCCTGGACCAACCGCAGCGTTTCATAGCTAAAGGAAGAAAAGGTTGTCAGACCGCCTAGAAAGCCTACGGATATAAATAAACGCCATTGCGGATCCAATTCCAATCGTTCTAAAAACAGGGTCATAAATAACCCGATAATAAAGGAACCGGCCACATTTACCAACAACGTTCCATAGGGAAAAGCGCTGCCAAAACGCTCCGCCGCCCAAATGGTAACCAAGTACCGCGTCACAGCCCCCATCCCGCCGCCAAAAGCGATAATCGCCAGATCCAAGGCCATGCTCATCGTATTTTCTCCTTGCCGTCGTTGTGGCGATAATGAACCACTTCGATGTTCTCCAAGGTTACCATGCCCTGCCCTACGGCTTCATCCAAAAATGGCAGCAGCTTGGCGATGTATTCTTCGCTATCTACTAGTTCCACCACAATCGGCAAATCACTAGATAGCTCTACCAAACGCGATGTATGAATCCGGCTATTGGCGCCAAAGCCCTCCAAGCCGCGAAACACCGAAGCGCCAGCCAAATCCAGCGCCTTGGCCTTCGCGACAATGGCATGGTATACAGGCTGTCCTTGATACCGATCCGACTCTCCCACATACACGCGCAAACGCTGAGCCTGCCCGCTAATTTTCACCATTTCCGGTTCACTTCCTTAGACAGTATTTACTTGTATTTTCGCCATATAAAAGACTTCTCCCTGCTTAGGCGGCAATTACAGTCTCCCTTTTATCTCAAATTTATCGACCGCTGGAATAGCTGCCGTCCCAGACAACATCACGGTAACGCTGAGGATCCGTATCCCCTTCCGTACTAAACAGCAAGATTTGAGATTGCGATGTAAGGCCCATCATTTCCTTAGCTTCTCGCCATTCGCTGCGCTCCAGCAACAAGGATAGCAGCCCAAGCGGCACCGCTCCGGATTCTCCGGAAATCACCTGTGCATCGCCGCGAAGCGGATTGCCAAGCACGCGCATACCGCGCGCCGCTACTTCATCGGAGCAGGAGAAAAAGAATTCCCCGTAATCCCGCAACAATTCCCAACCCATATAATTTGCTTCGCCGCAGGCCAACCCCGCCATAATGGTAGTCAAATCGCCTCCAACCGCATGAGGACTGCCGTCATTCGCTACGGCAGAACGATACAAACAATCAGCTGGGCGTGCTTCCACCACGGCTAAACGAGGCCGCTCCTCTCCATAGCGCGCCGCCAGTACGCCTTGCAGCATGCCTGCCAAAGAACCGACACCCGCTTGAATCATTACATGACTAGGCGCCGTTAAGCCATGGTCTTGTTTTAACTGTTCCAACGCCTCATCCGCCATGGTCGCATATCCTTGCATAATCCAAAGTGGAATTTCTTCATATCCTTCCCATGCCGTATCTTGAACAATAACCCAGCCTTCTTCCGCCGCTCGACGGGCTGTATAACGAACCGTATCGTCATAATTCCAGTCCATAATTTCCGCCTCAGCGCCTTCTTGCCGAATCGCTTCCAAACGATATTCCGTCGAGCCTTTCGGCATATACACCACCGCTTTTTGCTGCAACATCTTCGCCGTCCAAGCTACGCCTCGTCCGTGATTGCCATCGGTCGTCGTCGCAAAGGTAATATCTCCCAAGCGGGCTTTTACCTCAGCCCCCGTTAATCTTGAAAAAGGAAGCTCGCTAATATCCATCCCCAGGCGCTCTGCTAAATACTTCCCCATAGCATACGAACCGCCAAGGCCTTTAAACGCATTGAGACCAAATCGGAAGGACTCATCTTTTACATAAATTCCCCCGACTCCCAAGAGTTCCGCCAATCGAGGCAACGAACGCAAAGGCGTGGGCTGGTACTGCGGAAAGCTGCTGTGAAAAGCGCGAACTTTTGCAGTCTCCTCTAAAGAAAATTTCTCCGGAGAGCTCGCTGGATGTTGGTAAAATTTACTAGAACGATTATCTTGCCAACAAATGTTCATGTTCAATCCCCTTTCTTTCAAGCTGCAAAAAAACAGGAACGCCTCCAGGCTCCCTTCCCGCCGCGAACTACCTTCTGCTACTTTTCGGCGTCATTGATTCTTCCCCCTGCCGTCCTTGAAAAGAAAAACAAGCCTACATCATTCTCATGACACAGGCTTGCTTGATGAATTTCGGTACTTCAATCTTTATTTGTTTACTACATTAACGGTTTTGCCGTCAATAAACGCTTTAATGTTCTCCGCAACTAAATCCACCAGACGTTGGCGCGATTCGTAGCGGCGCCAGCCGATATGCGGCGTCATAATCACATTATCCATCGCAAAGAGAGGATTGTCGAGCGCAGGCGGTTCTGGGTCCTGTACATCCAAGGCGGCGCCCGCAAGGCGTCCTTGCTGCAGCGCCTCGATCAAATCGTCTTCTTTGATCAGCGCGCCGCGCGAAGTATTGACGATATACGCCGTAGGCTTCATCAGGGCAATGCGCTCTTTATTGATGATCTGCCGCGTGCTGTCCATAAGCGGGCAATGGAGCGTAATGAAGTCGCTTTGGCGCAATACGTCTTCCAGAGAAGCGTTTTTCACATTGCCTTCAGTCCACTCTTTCGGGAAGGGATCATACACCAGCACGTTCATGCCCAAAGCCACGCCGATTTTGATCGACTCACGGCCAATAGCGCCAGCACCGATAACCCCCAGCGTTTTGCCGGCCACTTCAAAGTGCGGCACTTGCAAGAACTTCGTAAAGTTGGAAAAATCCTTGCGTCCCAGCATACTTTGCTGCTGCGGCAGTGATGCGCTGAGATTAAGCACAAAGGTCATCGCCAATTGCGCTACCGCCACCGTACTGTAGCTGGGGATATTGCAAACGGAAATTCCTTTTTCGCGGGCAGCCGCAATATCAATGTTATTATAGCCGGTACCTGCTTCACAGATCAGCTTAACCGAATCCGGAAATTTGGAAATTACATCCTTGCCTACTGGCATTTCCTTGGTAATTACAACCGTCTGTCCTTGTACCCGCTCCAAAATTTGTTCATTGCTCGTGTCGTCGTAGTTTGTCAACTCTGTCAGCGCCTGTACCGATGAAAAATCCAGCTTTTGATCGAAATCCAATTTGGTTGCATTCAAAAATACCGTTTTCATACTAACCCTCCTCGTAAAATAAGCGTCTTTCGCTTTTTCCCTCGTTAGGATACTTCTTGTCCGTCATTCCATCTGTATTGTAAGACAATTTTTTCTATAATGGAAATGAATATTTTTTATGCAACAAATAACCAAAAAGAATATTAATTTTCACGGCATACTAAGCACTGACCTTCCGCCCCGCAGTAGGCAACACAATTCTTGCTCTGATGCTTCCCTTCATATAAGGCTTGATCCGCTCGTTTGATACTTTCCTCCATGCCTACGTTCACATCTATTGCCGCCACGCCTAGAGTAACCGTTATCTCCAGCTTTTCTCCTTGATAGATAACCGGTTCTTGCGAGATGGTTTTGCGGATGCGCTCGGCAACATGCAGCGCTTCCGGCAAAGAAAGTTCCGGCAAAAGGATTAAGAACTCTTCCCCTCCCCAGCGGGCGACAATATCTTCTTCACGCACAGCCGTCTCCATTCGATGCGATACCAGTTGCAGCACTACGTCGCCGGCTTCATGACCATAGGTATCATTAATCACTTTAAACGAATCGATATCCGCCAAAAGCAAGCTTCCCGACTCGCCTCGGCGACGCATTCTGGCCAGTTCCTCACGCAAGCGTTTCGTGGCGCTGCGCCGATTTTCCAGACCTGTAAGATAATCGGTGCGGACTGTTTTTTCCATCTTATCCAGCAGCGTCTGCAACAGCATATTTTTTTCCTCAAGTTCCGTCGCATACCGTTCTAACTGCTTTTTGGCCTGCCTCAATTCCAGGTGAACTTTCACGCGCGCTCGAAACTCGTCCTCTTGAAACGGTTTCGTAATATAATCCTGCCCTCCAGCCGTAAACCCCTCGACAATGCTCTGAGAGTCAGCCAACGCCGTTAGAAACAACACGGGAATTTCCAGCGTCGCTTCCGCCGACTTGAGAATTTTACAAACCGAAATACCATCCATCTCCGGCATCAATATATCCAGCAAGATTAGGTCTACCGTTTCTTTTTTCAGCAATTCCAAAGCTTCCGCGCCACTCGCAGCCAGCAATACGTGATATTGCTCTCCTAGCCGTTTGCGAATAATTTTAAGCTCTACCAGACTATCGTCAACTACAAGTATTTTAGGCCTCTCCTCCATCTTGCACCTCCCTCGCCGACTCTAATCGTAACTCTTGAAGGGTCTCCAACAATTCTCTGCGATCCAGCTTCACTAAGTAGCGGTCAAATCCTGACTGCAACGCTTGCTTGCGATGTTCTTCATCCGCCAAAGAAGTCAGCGCGACGGCAGGCATAGCTTTAAGTCTTTCCTGGCTTCGCAATAACGCAATCAATTCCAGTCCGTCCAGCTCCGGCATTTCCATGTCGCTAATAAGCACGTCAAAAGACTTTTCTTGCAAATAATCCCATGCTATTTTTCCGTTTTCGGCGATCTTCACTATATAGCCGGCACTCGTCAAACAGCTTTGAACTAGCCGGGCAAATACCGGCGAATCTTCCGCCAGTAAAACCCTTGTTTTCCGGTCCAGCGGTTTATCAAAAACTCCCTCTGGCAACCCTATTCTTTTATTGTATTCCGGTGCCGCATACATAACAAGGCTATGCAAATCCAATACCGTTACAATACGCCCGTCGACTTGCGCGGAACCGATTATGCCGTTTCCTTGTACGCCGTGTTCATCCAACACCAAGTGTAAACGAATCGCATCGTGAATAACGCTTGCTAAAAAACCTACTTTCGCGTGAAGCTTCTTAGTAACAATTACATACAGCTTCTCCTGCGCAAGCGCATTGCTGGCAAACGGCAAATATTCTTCAGGCTGAAAAACACGCAACGTCTCTCCTTGAAGCAGCGCATACTGCTTGCCCCCGACTTCTTGCAATTGATCGCGTGAAATTTCTTCAATCCTGGCAACGAAAGACAAATCCGCCGCCAGTTGCTCCGGCCCGCTGCACTGAAACAAAAGCAAATACATTTCCTCTTGCTCAGCACGCTCCGAAATAAATGCTTCGGCTGGAACCAGCTTCTTTTCTCCTAACGCAAGTCCAGCTTCTAAGCAAAGTCCCTCCGCATCCAAAATCATCGCAACGTTGCCATCTCCAAGCACCGTCAGGCCGGAATAGATCTTTCTGCTTTTCATCACTTCCGGTACCGGCTTGACCAGCACTTCTTCCGTATCATAGACGGAATCTACCGCCAATGCGTAGTCCTGCGCCCCGGCCTTGATCACTAAAATCCGCACATATTCATCGGCTGAAAGAGTCTCGCTGGCATTGTCCTCTCCTAATAATTCACGAAGGTATACAAGAGGCATGCATTGTCCGCGCAGACGCAGAACTGGCTTTCCATTGACTTTCTCCAATCGTTTATCACGCCCGCTGTCAGGCAAGATCAACACTAATTCCCTCACATTGGCTTGGGGAATGGCAAATGTTTGCCCTTGGGACAACACGATAAAGGCGGATATAATAGCCAGAGTCAACGGCAGCACCAGGCGAAATGTCGTCCCTTGCCCCTCGCAAGATTCAATTTCGATTTTTCCGCCGATCTTTTCAATATTCGCTTTTACTACATCCAGCCCTACGCCGCGCCCCGATAAGTCAGTTACCGTTTGCGCCGTAGAAAAAGCGGGATGCAACACAAAGCGCAGCAATTGACCTGAGCTCAGCAGCTCCAGTTCTTTTTCCGTTGCGAATCCTTTTTGCACAGCCGTTTCCTTGATGCGCTTCAAAGAAATGCCCCTGCCGTCGTCACTAACCTCGATCACAACGCGTTCGCTTTCATGATACGCCCGAATTGCCAAAGACGCCTGGCTGGATTTTTTCAGTTGTCGCCGCATACTTGGCTCTTCAATGCCATGATCTAGGGCATTTCGTATCAAGTGGTTCATCGGATCCATTAACGCCTCAATCATGGAGCGATCTAATTCAACTTCCAACCCCGAAAGATGCAGTGACACTTCTTTCCCCAGTTTGCGTGATAAATCCCTGACAATACGCGGAAATTTATTCAAAATCCCGCCCATAGGCTGCATGCGCGTTTGCAATATCTTTTTCTGCAATTGCGTCGTCAACTCGTCAATGCCATTGGAAACCGCTTCTAATTGCGGCATCCCCTGCATTTGCTGAGAAAGCCTGAGAAGTTGATTGCGGCGTAAAACCATTTCTCCCGCCAGAGCTAGCAAATCATTTAAAATTCGTTTGTTTACACGCACATATTCATCGGTGCTGTTTAAAACAGACAGCCCTTCGCCGATTTCTTCCTTTTCTTCCTCAACCGCACCGGGATAACAGGACGTTACCGAAGGCTTTTCTTCCAGCTGCTCCTGAAGCCGCTTCAACACCGCCTCCACATCTGGAGTCAGCGCAACTTCAGGCGGACTCTGCAACAGCTTGCGAAGCGCATCCAATACATTCAACAGCGCATCCATCATAGGAGATGTCACAATAGCCTGCCGTTCTCTGATGCTTCCCAAAAAAGATTCCAAACTATGCGCCACTCGCACCAATGCTTCCATTGAAAAAAAGCCAGCCGTTCCTTTTATACTATGCGCCCCGCGCAAAATAACTCGTACAGCCTCTTCATCGGCGGAATGCTTTTCCAGCCTCAACAACGCTTCTTCCATCGCCGCCAAATGAGCTTTTGCCTCCAGCACGAATTCTTGTCGCAATTCCTCATCGGTTTCCATCGTCATTCACCTGCAATTCGGCCTCTACAACGGCAAAAATTAGACCTTAAATCTAGCTACCAGTTCTTTCAGCTTGTCGGACATGCCTTCGGTTTCATAGGCGCAGCCGCTAACCGTGCTCGCCTTGGCGGCGGTATCAACAATCGCTTTTTCCGACTCCTGCAGGCTGCACGAAATGGCTTGGGTTCCTTTGGCGATTTCATGAGTAGCTTCCGCAATATTTCGCATCATATGCGCCATTTCTCCAGTACTCTGAGCTACCGATTCGGCTTGCTGCGCTATATCTTCATTGGTTTGCGATAGATTTTTGACTTCTTGTGCGGCCAGTACCGCATTTTCCGCAACATGTGAACTTTTAGCCACAATCAAAGCCATTTCCTGGCGCAGCGTTGTTTCCTGACGCTCTTCCGCCTCCAGCTCGCTCACATCCTCCTCGTTAACAGAAGCTGCAATGGAACGAGTAATTTTTCTTGTTTCCCCAATAACGCCATTTATGTTTTCCACCGCTTTCACTGCGCTGGCCATATCATCCTGCATCGTCTCTATTTGCGCCGCAATGCGCCCTGCTTCTTCGGAGGTTCTTCTCGACAGCTCCTTTACCTCCCTAGCGACTACGGCAAAACCCTTGCCGGCTTCTCCAGCTCCCGCCGCTTCGATGGTTGCATTCAGCGCCAACATGTTCGTCTGTTCCGCAATCGTTCGAATGATGCCGACAATGCTATTAATTTGTTTAGAAGAGCCGTTTAACGCGGTCATAATGGCGGTTGTTTCCTGTGAACGCGCCTGCGCCTGTCCTGCAATTTGCAAAGAATGCTTACAAGAAACAGAAACTTTTTGCAACAACAGGCTCATTCTTTGAATGCTCTGAGACATTTCTTCCATCCAACCGCTCACCTGAGCCACTTGTTTGGCAACTTCCAAGGAAACGCCGACGCTCTCGGTAGCCGCTTGAAACATTTGGTGCGCTTTTTCATCAACCTTAGCAACATGGTTTTCCACCTGCACTACTGAGCTGGCATTTTCTTCCGAGCCGGCGGTAATTTCTTCTACTGCCGCGCTGACTTCGCCCATTGTCGCGCTTAACTCCTGCGTATTCGCCGCTACATGAGACGCCGTATCAACAAGAATATTCGCCTGCGTATGAAGCTCATCCGTCGCTTTATGAACATCTTTTAGCATGCTTTGCAAATCATCCGCCATTTGATTAAAACCAGCAGCTAATTGGACTATTTCATCTTCGTCGTCGCCTTCGGCTGCCGCACGAACACGCAAATCTCCCTGCGCCAAATCCCCCACCTTGGCATTGAGCTCTTGCAACGGTTCAACCATCCGCCCGGCCAGACGGTACGTCACAAACACTACCAGGCAAATAGCGCCCAAGGTCACGGCTGCAAAGAACAGCAAAAGCTGTTGCAGAGGCTGGTAGACTAAACTTTTTTCCATTTGAAAACACAATACCCATGGTGTTCCTGAAATGGCTCGGTATACCAATACCCGCTCTACGCCTTGCTCTTTATAAGCAACTTGTCCATTCTCCTGTTGCAGAGCAAGCTGCAACGCCGCCGCCAGTTCAGGGTATGCTTCTGCATTCAGTGCATTTTTTGAAATCATTTCCTCCGACGGATGCACGCCGATCAGCCCTTGGCGGTTCATTAAAAAAGCCTGGCCTTCGCCTTCATAGTGCAGGTCTTTAACAAACTCAGGCAACGCCGTTAGGAAAATATCCGCTCCCAAGACGCCCTTAACTTGACCCGCTGCGGTAAACACAGGCATCGAAATCGTGGCTGTTAGTTTCCGAGAGCCTTCATCTATGTAAAAATCGCTAAACACTGCCTTATTCGCCTTAGACGCCGCTTGATACCAAACCCGTTGGCGCGAATCAAAGCCAGCCGGAGGGGCCCACCCGTTGGCGCTGACCATTTTCCCTGCAGTATCCGAAAAATACATATCCAAAAAGTCTTTATCCATGCCTTGATATGCGCCAAGCCAAGCGGGAGCAACGGCCGCATTGCCCGATAATTTCCGAACCATGCTTCCCGTTAATTCTACAACGGCTTTTTTCGTATTCAGCCAGCCTTCTATGCGATGCTCTTGCGCCTCCACAGAAGCTTCCAACCGCTGCTCGAGCTGCCTTGAAAGCTGCTCTTTAACAAAAAAATATCCGCCTGCCGAAACAAGCAGCAGTATCAATGCAAACAAGCCTGAAAAGGAAAGAACCATTTTTTTCCGTACGCTCATTACCGAACCCTCCATATCTCATCCTACTATTAAAAATACATTCGTGTTTATCCGCTTAATTCCTTGTTTTCTAGCGGAATCAAAGCAAGGAGCTACTTTCTTCGCGCTTCATCAACTGCTAATTACGCTTTTAAATTCACCGCTGCAAGGAACGCTTCGCCAGCATTTACAATGCTTCACGGCCTCCCTTGCAGTTGCGCCCAAGTCGTGTTATGCTAACTTTATTAAATTCGTCAACTGTATCGCCTTAATCCTTTTTTAGTGTAAAAATTATACAGCCAAGTTATAAGGAGGCTATTATTTTGTCAGTGCCATGGGAATTATTTACCGAAAACACCGCTGAAGCGCATGATCTTTTTGAAAGGCTCCCCGAAGTGGCGGCCGCCGATCCGCTTGTTATGGATGAAATCATGCGAGGCTTAACACATGAAGAAGCGCATATTCGCACATTAGCCGCAGAACTCGTCGATCGCGTGACCCAAGAGCGGCCTCTTTTTCTCTCTCCTTACAAGCGCCTTTTAGTATATGAGCTTTCTAAAATCACCCAACCAACGGTGCGCGCCAAAATTGCTTTGTTTTATGGGCGTGTTTTCTGGGATGAGTGGGATCTGCAGCAAGTAGTGCAGCTCTTAGCAAAATGGGCTCGTCAAGAAGAAGACGTTTTAATTGTTGTTCACTCTCTACTTTCTTTGCATTTGCTGGCTCAGCAAAAAGAGTGGATTGTACCGACACTGCAAGAAGAGATCGCAGCTGCCGCCCAGCACCGGCTTGAAGAGATCCGCGGCTTCGCCTCGCAGCTTCAAGAAGCTTGGAACTTTAAGTAATACTCTCTTTTGGATACAAAAAGACCGCGCAACCGCGCGGTCTTTTTATTTTCTCTTTCTTTTCGAAGAAGACGGTATATGCATTTCTTCGCGATATTTAGCTACTGTACGCCGCGAAATAGGAATTCCTTCTTCACTCAACATTTCGCAGAGTTTTTGATCGCTCAGCGGTTCCCCCTGCGGCTCCTCCTGGATCAAGGCGCGAATGCGCTCCTTGACGCCATCGGCTGCAACATTCTCCCCGCCTACAGCAAAGGCGGCGGCTGGAAAGAAATCGCGCAACGGCAGCAAACCATGCGGCGTTAAGGCGTATTTCCCGGCCACGGTCCGGCTGACCGTTGATTCATGAACTCCCAGTTCATCCGCCATTTGGCGCATAGATAACGGCTTCATATGCCGCCGACCATGCAAGAAAAAGTCTTCCTGACGCTGCACCAAGATTTCCGCCAGTGTTTGCAGCGTCTGTCGACGCTGATCCAAGCTCTTCAAAAGCTGCAGCGCCGCATTCAGCCGTCCCTGTACAAATTCTTTAACCGCTTCGCCGCCGCCAGAAACCATTTTACGGTATTCCTGGCTAATGGTAAGCCCTTTCCAAGGCATTGCCACTTCTACGCGAAACTCGTCCCCCTGCCGTTCAATTCGCACATCCGGCAGTACATACACCGTTTCCGCCGTAGCAAAGGCCCGGCCTGGGCGCGGGTCTAAAGACCGCAAGCAATGTAATGCCTCATCCAGCTCTTCCTGCGTGCAGGCCAACGCCTGCGTCAACCTCTTCCAACGACCTTGAGCCACGTCATCCAGCAGCCCTTTTTCCACCAGCTTAGCCGCTAATGATTCACCCGCTCCTTGACGCTGCAACTGCAAAAGCAAGCATTCTTCCAAGCCGGACGCCCCTACGCCTGGTGGTTCCAGCGACTGCAGCCAAAACAACGCCGCTTGCACCTCTTCGGCGTCACGTTCCAGGCAAGCAATCGCTTCCTCTATGCTCACCGTCAAATACCCTCGTTCATCCAGACAGCCGATAAAAAAACGCACCAACGATTTTAGCCCTTGGGGGCAGCCGCTTTCTACAAGCTGTTTTTCTAAAAAAGTCCCTAAAGTTAACGTTTGCTCCGCTGCAGCGCGTTCCCAGGGAGGCGGCATTTCCTCATCGTCCTTGGTTGCCGCCGTTCCCGCCGCCGTTCCGGGAGTATCTAAATAACGAGCCAATGCCTCATAATCCGGCGGAGCGCCCTCTTCCCACTCCAACAGCGGATTTTCTTCAGCCTGCTGCTGTAAGTTCTGTTCCAGTTCTAGCGCAGCCATCTGCAGCACCGCTAAAGACTGGCAGAGCGCAGGAGTCAGCGTCAGTTGCTGTTTTAATTGTGTCGAAAGTTGAAGATTCATTTTCGTTACTCCATCTTGCTAACCGGCGTGCTCTCGCAGCCACCGCCGAACATAGCGGCGAAAATCCTTCCGCAGCTTCTTTAAATCCGGCAGCATGCGCCGCCGCTCATGTTCCTGCCAGCCGGCTAAAAAGCCGGCTTCCCATGCCGTCCCCGGAACATCCCGCCATTGCATCAACAATTGATGTTGTACTTGAATATCATGAAGTTCTCCAAGGGCGTCTTGAATTTCCACCAGCGTTTCAATCATTTCCGGAGCCAGACGTAGCCGCTGCAACAAGCAAAATTCAAACGCGTAACGCACCTTTTTTCCTTGAATGCGCCAATCATGCAATTCATCCTGTAGCGTAAGGTCCGCTGCGTCGCCCACTTTGCGCAGTTTAACCAACCACTTTGACAGGCGCGCTGTTAACTCGGACGCGGTTGGCTCCGCCGCCCAAGCCGGCGACAACAGCCACTGCCACAACGCAAGTACTAAGGGAGTCGACCAGCCTTTCGCCATCTCGCGAGCCACATCCGCCGCCAGCACCTGCCGGCGAGCAGTCAAATCCGTTTCCAGTTCCCCCAGCACTCCGGCTCCCGCATCTAGACCGCTGGCAGCAAGAGTTGCCAAGAGAACATCGGTTTCTCTCACGCCAGCCAGTTGCTCGCCCCAATGACGCAATTCTTCCTGATAATGCCGGCACGCCTCGACCTCCAAAAAAGGACGACAAAAAGAAAGCACCGAGCGCATCCGCCGCAACGCCACGCGCAGTTGATGGACCGGCCGCACTTCCTCAGGACGCTGCAAAAACTGTTCTTGCCAATATATCGCCGTACGCAGCCAATGCAGCATCGCCAAGCGGGTCCCCGCCGCACAGCTCGGTGAAATTTCCTCGCTTGCTTCCGTCAATCCCGCCAGCAATAAGCCTCGATGAAACTTGCTGCTGCTGGCCGGGAGCAGCGGAAAGCGTCGGGCCAGCTCTTCCCCCAAAGAAAAGAGCGCTGTTTCCTGGCCGGACACCAATTCCAGCTCCAGTTCCAGTATCGCAGCCCGACGTCCTGCAGCAAGAATTTTCCCTTTGTCGGCGGCAATCTCTACACAACTGCCGTCCGCTAAAGACACACGCAAAAAAGTTCTTTCAAAATCCGTTTCTAGCAGCGCCTTCCATGACAATTCCTGCTCTTCCGCCTGCACTGCTTCCTTCAACAAAGCCGCCGCTTCCGCGTCTTCAAATAAGGCTAATGAAGGCGCCTGCTTGCGCGGCAGAGGCACATTCCATTCCTGCCGCTGATGCAAGCCGCCCAAGCTGGTACCGCCGCCTTTCAGCGTCGCCATCCAGCGTCCGTTCTCCTGGCGAATGCGCAACGCCATGCGAGCCTTACGCAAAGAGCCTTCCGGCGTATCGTAATAAATGGCCCGGAAACGGCCGCTCTGTATTTCACCGCCACCGTCCAGAGTCGGCAAAAAATCCAAAATCGCCTGCCAGCACTTTGGTTCCGCCACCTGCAGCTTCAGTTCGGTTTCCATGAGCGTTCCTCCGGTTCTTTATTTCTTACCCAAACAGCCTAAGATTCCCGCCTGAGCATACCAACGCAAGCGCCACCGCTCGCTGCGTCCGGCGCAGGGAGTCAAGCACGCTGCTGTCGCCGGTTTAAAGGGCAGAGACGAACCTGCTAAATGCTCCGTCCACAAGCTTAAGTAGGGTTCATGACCTACCACTAGCACTTGAGCGTCTTCTTCTACCGTTGCTAGTTCCTGCAATAGCTCCGGCAGCTTCCCCTCTTCCAGGCAGGGTAATAGGCGCAGTTCCTCCACCCCTAACACTTCCGCTACAATACTGGCCGTTGATAAAGCGCGGGCCAATGAGCTAGTCCAAATTTGCAGGCGACTGGCATCCGCCAAGCCTCCGGCCAACCCTTGAGCCGCTGCAATCACTTTTTCTCTGCCTGGCTCCGTCAAATCCCGTTCTTCATCTTTCATCGGCGGAATCGCCGGCTCCGCTTTCCCATGACGCATCAGGATCAATTCCATCTTCAATCCTCCATCCATTTTTCGTCAACTGCCGCTTCGCTCTCGTCCGCTTGCGGCTCGTCTTCTACAGCCGTTTTAGCACTATCTTCATAGGCAGGCTGTACTTTGCCCGCACAATAATGTCGAAAATCCTTGAAATCCAAATTATAAAGGGCATCAATAAACTTCACGCCAAAGGAGCCTGGTCCCTTGCTTTTCGCGGCCGCTTTTTCCGCCGCCGCGCCATAAAATGCAACGGCAGCCGTTGCCGCCAGCAAGGTTTCTTCTTGGGCCACCGCCGTAAAAGCAGCCATTAGAGAAGTCAGCGCACAACCGGTTCCGGTAACGTATTGCAGCCACTCATGCCCTGTTTGCGAAGCCAGTAACATCTGCCCATCGGTTACATAATCCGTTTTGCCGGTTGCCGCTACAATGGCGCCCGTAGCAACGGAAAACTTCTTGAACGACTCTAACGGAAGTTCCGTACTAGCCGTATCCACGCCGTTCACGATGCCGCCGCTACCGGCCAAATAAGAAATTTCGCCGTAATTGCCCCGAATCAGGGTCATTTTGAGTTCTCCCAGCAGTTGCTTGACCGTAATATCCCGATACGGCGTAGCTCCCACGCCCACCGGATCCAGCACGACCGGCTTGCCGTACTCGTTGGCGTAGGAACCCGCTTTCAGAAAATATGTAATCTGCCGGGTATGCAGCGTGCCAATGTTCAGCACCAGCGCATCCGCCGCCCGAGCCAACGCTTCGGCTTCTGCAGCCCCTTCCGACATGATCGGCCTGGCGCCGGTCGCCAGCAAAATATTCGCCGTCACATTGGTTACAACATTATTTGTCAGATTATACACCAGCGGGCGTTCTTGGCGCACTTTTTCCCGCAAATCCCAAAGCTGCTGCAACACGACCATCACTCCTCATCGTTCCACTATGACTTTCTTACCTATAACCTTTATTTTTAACAAACAATTACCTACTATTATTCGCACCGGTTGGCATTTATCCTGCTTAGAATTATGGAACATAAAAAAGAAAACGGCGCCAAGGACATGCTTTGACGCCGTTTCCCAAAATTCTTTTTCAACTTCCTACTTAGATCATTTCCTTGATTTGCTTATACTCTCGTTTGTTTTCATACATCCGTTGATCCGCCAAATGAATTAGCGCTTCCACCGAAACCGGCTCCTGAGGATTCAACTCCGCCATGCCCCGGCTGACGCTCAAAATCATGTTCGAAAATCGTTCACGATTCCTTTTTCGCAACGTTTTTTCTACACGTTCCCAAAAAACTTCCGCCTGCTCCAACGTACACCCTTCTAAAATGATCAAAAACTCATCTCCGCCCAAACGGCAAAGAACATCATTTTGACGCAGACAGCTTTTCAGCACTTCCGCAATGGCGATAATAGCCGCATCACCGTTCGTATGCCCGTA
Organism: Anaeromusa acidaminophila DSM 3853; assembly: GCF_000374545.1. Classification (NCBI taxonomy): domain Bacteria; kingdom Bacillati; phylum Bacillota; class Negativicutes; order Selenomonadales; family Sporomusaceae; genus Anaeromusa; species Anaeromusa burkinensis. The sequence goes on along the minus strand of NZ_KB894602.1, from coordinate 35,508 downwards.
TTGATCATTGATCTTCTTTAAATTATTGGCATCCGCAAAGATAATGGTCATCGCCGCTTCGCATTCCAATGAACGAGCATGCAGCCTCTCCAGCTCGGCTAACCCTCTGCGCCGATTGAAAACGCCTGTAAGCTGGTCTGTATCCGCTTGGACCGCCAACCTTTGTTGCACTTTCTTCCGAGTGCGAATATTGCTATATAAAGAAAAAATAACTGCTAACAAGCACGTCAAAATCGCGCTCGTACCCCATACCAGTTGGCGATGCTGTTCATAAAAGGACTCAGGCCGATTAAGCAATACGCTTCCTTGAGGCAAACGATCCTCCTCAAGACCAAATTTTTTCATTACCTGATAGTCAAAGACATGACGGCTGGGAGCTTCCCAAAGCACAGGTATGTTGCGAGCCTCTTCGCCTTTTAAGACGCGCTTTAACTGTTGCGCCGTCAATTCTCCATGTTCGCTGCCGCGACTGATTCTGCCGCCAAGAGCCCCGTATCCTAAATAAAAATCCCAGGGCGTATAAATAGGCACGCTCGACTTTTGCGCCAGCAAACGGCAGCTTTCCTCAATGGCAAATACATTATTCGAACGATCTTGGGTAAAGGTCAGCAACAGCACCACATCGTCCGGCTTTAAAGCCGCTACCCGTTCCTGCAGCTCCCACATATTCAGATCGTCTAAATATACCTTTTCCAAACGCCCCGCAAAAGCCGGCCACTCCTCTTCCAATTGCTGCCTATGAAGCATGCTTACGGCGCTAGTATCCTGGATAACCACAATGCGCTTGGTTTCCGGCTGGACCGTCGTAATCGTTTCCAGAGTGCCTCGCAAGTCAATATTCTCCACTACGCCTGTTACCGAATCTCCCGGACGCAAGGCGCGCACTGATTCAACATCATTGACTCCGGCAAAAATAAGCGGCGCTCCCGGGAACAGCTCTTGCCGATAATTTTGCACAAACTGATACGCCGCATCGTCTACTGCAACAACGGCGTCAAAATGTTTTTGACTATATTTAGTCCGATACAGTTCATACAAATGCTGCGGGTATTCCGGCATGATATTGCGGCGTACATCCATATAGTCATGGATTAATTTAACCGAATCGTCTCCCGCCAGTTCCTTGCGCAAGCCTTCATCTACATGCTGCTCCCAAAGCATATCCGGATCATACGAATACAACACCAGCACCTGCTTCTGATCACTATACGAGCGATTGATAATCAAACTGCCTGACGGCAGTTGCTCTTTCGCGATTCCAAAGCGCCGCAGCTGGAGGTCGTCAAATTGAAAGCGATTCATACTTTCTCGCACAACAGGAATCTTAGAAGGAGATTCACCTTCTAAAACGCGCACCGCCATTTGCGCCGCCACACGGCCTTGATCAAAGCCGCTAACAAGCTTACCGCCCAATATTCCATGACCCAAATAAAAATCCCAAGCCCCGTAGATGGGCACGCTGCTCCGGGCTGACAAACGCGTGGCAGCTTCTTGGTAGGAAAAAGCTTGACCTTGAGCGTCCTCAAAAAAAACCAGCAATAAAACAATGCTGTCTTCGCCTAACGATGAAACCGCATCTTCCAACTCCGCCATGGTTTTACCTTCCAAAGGGTGAAACTGCAGCTGCGGAAATTGGCGTTGCAAAACTTCTCGCTCTTTCTCAATCGCCTTGCCTGTATTGGTTTGATCATTAATGACATATACATGCCGTACCTGCGGCTGCACCTGCAGTGCAGTTTCTAGCGTACTTTTCAAATCGCTTACTTCCGCTACGCCTGTATACCATTCCTCTTGGCCCTGCAGCAATTCCGGCACGTAGTCATTGACGCCGCAAAAAACAACCGGCGTTTGCGGAAACAACTGCTGTCGATACTGCAGCAAAAATTGCAACGCCGTATCATCAGAAGCAATAATCAAATCAAAAGGCTTTTGCCTCCATTTATACGCATAGACCTCTTTGATTAAAGGAAAATAAGCCGGTTCTTTGATATTTTTGCTATCCATGTCCTCTACGGTCAATTCCATGCGATCGCCTTGTCCCAACAATACCGAAGAGGCTCCATCCACTATGCTGCGCGTCCATTTATAGCTTTGCCCATAAGAATTTAAAATCAATACCCGCTTCAGAGCGGAATTTTCCGCTCGTCCGACTGGATCCGCCTGCCAGATTACAACCATAATTACGACAAGCGCTACACAGCTAAAAATCCGCCATAATTTCCGCAATGAACTCCCTCCAAATGCTTTTCTTCGGGCGACGTGCAAAAATTATTAATTTAATATATTTTTATAAATTTCCACAATGCTCTTCTTTTTTCCTGCAATGATGGCTGACTTTGAATAATTCAGAGTTAGAACAAAAAAGGAACTCACAAAAAAGCCCCCTTCACATGTACTGCTGCACATGAAAACAAAGTACCGCCCGCACCGCCTGTTGCGCCTTCACGGGGGCCTCCGCCTGCCAAACATCGCCTATCTCCAGCTTGGGGCCAACTGCCGTAACCACTCCCAGCAATTGTTCCTGCCGGTCATACAGCAAAGCGCGCAATAAAACGCCCTCTAGCATTCTTCCCGACTGGTTGCCTACATCCACCCGCAAGATTCGCTCATCCCCAGTTCCTGCCAGGCTATGCCCCGTCAAAAGCAAGAGTCTTCGCCCAGCCTCATCATACACCGTCCCCTGTTCATCCGGCCGCAAATACCCAGAAGGAGAAAGCGGGTATGCTTCCTCCGCTTCCTGCGTTTGAAACATCCGCTTATGCAAATACTGCAAACCTCTAATAACCAGCATCACCACGCCAAAGGGCGCTGCAAAAAGCAGCCACAACCAGTCCACATGCTGCAGCCCCACGCGATAAGACAACCATACTGCCAGCACGGCGGCCATCGTCCAAAGAAGCATTTCCAAAGAACGTAAAAACAAGGCAGCCTCTTCATAGGCAGCCTGCTGTTGGGAATACTTTTTTTGATAACGACGCATACCGCAACCTCCTTGCACAGCCTTTGGCAAAGTCAATGCTTACTTACTTCGCCGTAGCGACTCCGTTGCCAACCAACGTTCAAAATCCTCTTCAAATTCCAGCAAGTCTTGTCCCATGGCGTTGGCAAAGCCAGCTACTTTATCCGGATTGCCGCGCAATTGCTGATAATACTTCCGCACCGCTCCCGCACCGGCGGCCTCTTCCAACCGCCAAACCGCCAAAGCGCTCATAGCATAGCATACCGGCGTTCCGTACACATCCGCCGTACGCCGCCACAAGCCCGGCCGCCGCAATTGACTTAAATAGGGCAAAGCCGGCGCCACCCGCAGCGTTTGCTTCCAGACCGCTGGACCGTCTATGCCGCTGGCTTGAAAGGCGACCACTTCCGCCAGGCCCTCGGAAAGCCACAGTAGCTCTGTTGCCTGCGCCTCGTCCACCAGCGAATATACGTACTGGTGAGTCAGTTCGTGAATAAAATGGCGCTGGCGCGCCGACGAAGTCGGCGTCCCCTCCACATTCGTCAAGACAATGCTCCCCGTCGTCCAGCCAGTTGTTCTTTGACTTAAGGATAACGCCTCGCTTTCCGACATGGAAAAACGCCGCTGTAAAGCATTCTGATAACTCTGGCGGTTAGGGGTCAAGCACAACGTGACAGTTCGTTCCGCCTCCCAAGCATACACCTGTTGCATGGTCCGATTTATCGCTTGTACCGCGTACTCTACCTCAACCGCCGCTTCTTGAGGCGTCCCTTCTTCCAGCATTGCTATAACCGCAAGTCCCGCAGCCTGACAGGAGGCTGCGCACAACCAAGCTACCAAAAATCCGCCCGCAAGCCCAGCCATCCTCACAGACCTTCCTCCTCACACCCCTTAGCTATGTCCATTGTAAAATACACCTACTCCCAACGCAAGGACCTCTCATTGCGTCGGCGCAGCAACTGACAAATAAATCGGTCTTATCCCTGTAAAAAAGAGGATTCTGCACATAAATAAACGAATGTATGGATGATATTATTTCAACTTTCAAGCACTGGGAGGGTGACCTTCTTTGAAACAAAAACTACAACTTTGGCAACTGCTCCCCCCTGCCCAAGAAGAAATCATTGCCGCTTTTCAAGAAGACCTGGCCGCAAAACTGGCCGGCTCCGCTTCTTCCCTATCTTTGCTCCCTTCTTTTTTACTTCCTGCTACAGGGCAAGAAGAAGGAGAGTTTCTCGCTCTCGATTTTGGCGGCACCAACGCCAGAATGGCTCGTATCCGCCTCGACGGCCAGGGTCGCCACAAAGTGCTAAAACAGGTCAGTCGGCCTCTTGGCGTCCATTTAACAGCAGCGGGACATGCTGAAGGACTCTTTGATTTTCTCGCTTCTCTGGCTGCTGATATCATTGATCCGGAAGAACGCCTGCCATTGGGGCACACCTTTTCTTTCCCCTGTGAGCAAACCAATCTGCAACAAGCGCAGTTGCTGCGCTGGAGTAAAGAAATTGCCACGCCCGGCGTTATTGGTCAGGATGTCAACCAGTTATTATGCGAGGCGTTTGCTCGGGCAGGCCTGCAAATCCAGCCTGTCGCCATTATCAACGATACTATTGCCACGCTCTTAGCGGGAACCTATCTATTGCCAGGCACGCAGATAGGCTCCATCCTTGGCACTGGTCATAATACCGCCTACTTCGAACCCTCTCGAAATATGCTGCTCAATCTGGAATCCGGCGCCTTTCGCGCCATACCGGAAAACGAATTTGACGCCGCCTTAGACGCCGCCAGTTTGCATCCAGGCGAACAGCCTTTAGAAAAGCGAGTCTCGGGACGTTATTTAGGAGAGCTGGTTCGTTTAGCGCTGCTCAAAGAGCATCCCCATTGCGGCTTAACTCAACCTTACTGCGTAACTCCGTTTCATTTGGCCGCTTGGCTGCATCCTGGCGAACGCTGCCCCTTCCCCTTGCCGCCGGATGTGGTAGGAAGCGCGCGTCAGCTTGCGCAATGGGCCACCTTGCGTTCCGCCCGCCTGGCCGCCTTAACCTATGTAGCGCTCTTTCGCCATCTGGGTTCCAGCGGCCCCATCGCCATCGACGGTTCTCTTTATGAGCACTTGCCAGGCTACGCCGCCATGGTGCGCGTCACCTTGGAAGAGCACGGCTACCGCATTCCCGTCCGCCTCCTTAAGGGAGGCAGCGCTCTGGGAGCGGCGCTCGCCGCCTGCGCTGCTTCAAAAAATCTGTTGTAAGGCACTCGCCTTTTTAACTTGTATTTTGAACAGGAGAGATTATTGTGCGCAACCACCCGCTGATTCTCATCGCAGATGACCAACCCATGCTGCGCCAAATGCTGCGCGATGCTTTAGCTTCAGAAGGCTATGAATTTATTGAAGCCAGCACCGGCCATCAGGCTATTGATCTTTTTCGCCAGCACAAACCGGATATCGTCCTCTTAGACGTTATCATGCCGGGCATCGACGGTCCCAATGCCTGTGCCGCCCTGCGCGCACTCCCGGAGGGACACACAGTACCCATTCTGATGATCACTGGCCGCGATGATGATCAAACCATCAACATCGCTTTTGCCGCCGGCGCTGATGATTACATCACTAAGCCTTGCAATATGTTGGTTCTGCGCCATCGGGTCAAGCGCCTTTTAGAAGCGGAGCGGCATCGCAAGGTTATTGAGCAAATGGCTATGATCGACGGCCTCACCGGCCTTTTGAATCGCCGTATGCTTACGCAAAAGCTAACCCAAGCCATGCGCAGCTCTCGCGACTCTAAAAAGCCTTTAAGTTTAATTCTTCTGGACATTGATCACTTCAAGAAAATAAACGACACCTACGGACACACCAGCGGCGACCAAGTTCTGCGAACTTTATCCTCGCTGTTGCAAAAAGAAGTGGGCGCTGAAGGCTTTGTCGGGCGCTACGGCGGTGAAGAATTCATTATTGTCTTGCCTGATACAGTAGTACATGCCGCTTTTTTACTAGCTTCCCGACTCCTTGCCAAACTCCAAAAGCTGCCTATCGTTGTTGCGGACGCTCCGCAGCCGCTTTTTATTACCGCCAGTCTGGGCGTTACCCAGATGCGTTATCAGCCCCCCGATACCTTCGACGAGTTTGTCAAACGCGCGGATGAAGCCATGTACGAAGCCAAAACCCAAGGCCGCTGCCGCGTCTGCCAAAGTTAAGGAAAGGAGCAAGCTTTATGAAAGCCATTGTTCTGGATCACTTCGGAGGACCGGACGTCCTGCAACTGCGCGATATGCCCTTGCCACAGCCAGGACCTGGCGAGGTTCGCATTGCCGTGTACGCGGCCGGCGTCAATCCAGTGGATGCCAAAGTTCGTCAAGGAGCCCTTTACAATCGCCCCCAGGGGCAAGTAAAGCACACTATGCCTCTCATCCTCGGCTGGGATGCCGCCGGTATTATTGACGATGCGGGCCCATATACCAGCCAATTCTCGGTAGGAGACGCTGTCTTTGTACGCCCTGACATCCGGCGCAACGGCGCCTATGCAGAATATCTCGTAGTAGAAGAAAATCTCGTAGCCCCCATGCCCAGCAACCTCTCTTTTGTTGAAGCCGCTTCCCTTCCCCTGGTCGGACTCACAGCCTGGCAAGCCCTTTTGGAGGCCGGTGGGCTGCAAGAAGGCTGGAAAGTATTCATTCATGGCGGCAGCGGAGGTGTCGGCTCCCTGGCTATTCAGCTTGCCAAGGCCTACGGAGCTTGGGTCAGCACAAACGCTAGCCGCGCCAATTTAGACTTCGTCCGCTCCCTCGGAGCTGATGAAGCTCTGGATTACGCTTCCGCCGAAGAATCCTCTCAGCATGGCTCTTTTGACTTAGTCTTGGACACCCGCGGCGGCGAAGCCGGACGCAATAGTTATCAAATGCTGCGTCCAGGAGGCATTTTAGTCTCCCTCATCAGCAAGCCGGATGAACAGCTGATGGAAAAATTTGAAGTCCAAGCTCATTATGTATTCATGCAGCCTAACGGCGAACAATTGGCCTCCCTTGGACGTCTGGTGGAACAAGGCCTCATCCGCCCTCAAGTCAGCGAGATCCTCCCCTTAGAGCAAGCGCAAAAAGCGCATGAGCAAATCGAAACCGGACATACGCGCGGCAAGATCGTCCTGCGGGTACGAAGTGAAGAATAGAACATGAGTAGAGGGAGTAAAAGGAGGGCTCGACGGGGTTGGATTGAACAAGAGTCGCGACGAGAACCGTAGGGCTCGCATGAGGGTTACGAATAATAATAATTGAAAGTCCAACAATAAAAACCCGTTCGCGTCTTTCGTGTGTTTCGCGGTTCGTTATCTACGTCCTGCAAAATTATTATCCAACCACGAAAAGCACGAAATATAAACTCTAGTATATTAAAAAGGCTGTAGAAAACTTAAAGACAAGTTTTCTACAGCCTTTTCTTTATTTCTAGCTTTTAAGACAGCAAGTGCCGCAAATAGGCTTCCTTCAGACGATCCACCACTTTTAAGTAGCGTTCGGTCATCATGCTTTCACCACGAACACCGGATGCCAATTGCACGCTCAGCCAGTACAAATCGATCCCCGGCCTCAAATCGCTGACTAAACGCAAATAGGCGGCCTTGCGCACCAAGCGCACTTCTTCTTGCACGCTGCGGTCGGCGTCCAACTGCTTCAAGCCTTCTAAAATTACCGTTACCGAAGACCGAGGCAGTACTTGCAGTTGAAACGGAACGCTCTGATTCTCAGTCTGCCAAAAATAACGACGTCCCTCAGACAACAGCGATACCTCTTGCGGCTGTAGGCGCACCCAACCTCCTTCTCCTTGCTTTTGCAGCACGATGCCGCCTTGCTCATCCCGCACCGTTACAAGGCTTTTGGGCTCGCCCACCCAGACCAGATCTACGCCATACCCAGGCAATAAAGAGGCTGCTGTTCCCGGACGCAATACCGTATCCTCACGGCTATAAGCAAGTCCATGCAGAGGTTCCTTCCGCAAATACTCCACATATTGGGGTACTACCGTCCACAAGGAATCAAAGGGAACCTCATGGGGCAGTAACACCACGCCTCCCCCTTCCCGAGGCTGCGCTTGCGCCAATGGATGCAACACCATAGGCAGTTTAGACAATGCGCCTCCCAAGAGAATATCCCCAGCCACTAATGGCATATCCTCCTGCGCCGCAACGGCACTGCCTTGATGTATTACCTTCCAACCAGCTACATTTCCAGTCACATATGCTAGTGGTGGAGCTGCATAAGAAATACTGCACCAAAAAAGCAAGAAAGCTAACATCGCCCCGCATCTGCCCATTTCTCCCGCCCCCAGTTCTTCTATTTTTTCCTTTTATTTCGGCGTCCTTGCGGCAACCCCCTCTCCGGCTGGGAAAAAAATTGGTTTTGTATTATAATAAAGTCAGCTGATTTTAATGCAAAGGACGAATGCCATGGGTTATTATGATTTGAGCCACAGTATGGGACGCTGGATATCCTTCATTTATCGCATGTCCCAATCCTATGTGGATCAATACTTCAAACGGTACAATCTCAGCAGCGGCCAGTTCGCGTTTCTTTTGCTGCTCTACCGCGAAGACGGACGGAAGCAAGATGATCTGGCCAAAGCCATTGACATGGACAAGGGAACCACCGCTAGGGCGCTGGCTAAACTGGAAGCCTCCGGCTACATTGTCCGCATCCGCGACGAAAAAGACCGTCGTGTCTTGCGAGTACATTTGACGGATAAAGCTCGCGAAGTGCGCAAGCCTATTTACGATGTACTACATCGCTGGAACGAAGTCTCCGTGCTCGGCCTGACACCCGAAGAAAATCAAACGCTGCTGACGCTGCTGCGCAAAGTTAGTTTGAACATCCGTGACCAGAAGGAACGCGGCTGGCAGGCGCCTTTGCGAGATGTCGCCGAGATTCCTGAAATGCCCCCTGAAAAAAAGTAATGACTTGGCCTATTTAAAAAGAGCGCTATACCGTAACGGTATAGCGCTCTTTTCGTTTTTCTCACTGAGCCCGAACACTTTGGCCCACTTTTTTGTCTTCACCAACAATATGCTCAATCAGCCAATTGGCAATGAAATCCATAATACGAACAAGATATGCATCTTGTTCTTCGTCTACAGCGGACAAATCCACCGCTTCCACCTGCGCCAAAAATTCCTGGTGCAATAATTTATGCGAAAAGCGTTTTTTATACTTTGCTTTTTGCATAAGCCCTTCTTCAAAGTGAAAATGATACACCGTATACTCTTTCAGTTCCTGTAAAATTTCTACAATCTGGTCATATTTATCAAGCGCTAGTTCATTACGCATTAATTCGTATACCCGATTGGCAATGTCAATTAATTTCTGATGTTGTTCATCAATTTCCGCTACTCCTACTTCATATTCTTCTTTCCATTGCAACATTTACTAACACCCTTTCCGCCACACATCCAAAGCCCATTTTAAACTGACTTGATTATACCATATATCTCCTGAACAGTTCCAAATAAATTCTTAATTAGTTTTCATTCTTAAATACTTTGCGTAAATTTTATTTCCTCTTCATACCACGCAACGCCATTTCCGCCCTGACTCTTTACGCGATACATCGCCAAGTCAGCCAGTTGTACCAGCTCATCCCAACTGTTGGCTCGTTTCTCCGACAAGGCCAATCCCAAGCTTACAGTAGTCTGAATGATCTCGCCCGCCCCCCAGGGAACGAGCAATTTTTCCACCTTTTGTTGCACCGTCTGCGCGAAAACCGTTACGGCTTGCCGATCCGCTTGCTGCATCACTACCAAAAATTCATCACCAGCATAACGGAACAACGCCGCTTCCGGCCGCAAGTTTTTTTTGATCTCCTGGGCGATCGCAACCAAATAACAATCTCCGGCTCGATGTCCGAAAGAATCGTTAATGTCCTTAAACTTGTCAATATCAATCATCATCACTGCGATTGCTCCTGGCTGCTTTAAATACAGCTGCGCAAAATAAGCGTCCATCGCTCGCCTGTTCGCCACGGCGGTCAGCGAATCGGTTTCCGCTTGCTGCTGAGACTGCAAGCTCATCTTGTGCATAATCATCCAAAACAAACCTAATGATAAGGCGACATACAAGCAAAGCAATCCCGCTAAAGGCAACGTATGCCACAAACGATTCTGGGCCTGCGCTTCATATGACAAGGGTTCCATAAACGCAGCCACAACGCGAATTGCCATAATTCCCATGGTCATAAAAAAGACTCCGCGCAGAAATCGTTTAGGAGCTTCTTCTTGCTCCCCGTTTTCGCGCAGCGTCAGTACGCCAAGAACACACATGCCGGCAACCATCACACTATAGCAAATAATGCGCCATTCCAAAGAAGGAATACCATAAGTAAAGAAAGCCGCCAAACCCAATTGCACAGTCACGATGCTTAACGTCCAGCCGCGGTAAAGACCAGGCTGGCCAATATAATACCCCAGCCCTTCCTGCATCGCCGCATGACCGCCAAGCAACGCCAAATTTGCTACGACAATAGAAAAAAAGCCAGGTATAGCGTAACGCAACGCCAACAAGGCCGTGCCCAATAAAAAAAGCAGCTGGCTTAGGCTCCAAAAGCCAGTAATATTGCGCATCAATGAAGTATAACGCCAAGCCAGCAGCATCACCAGGCTGTTAACGCCAGCCACCAGCATTAGGGAAATTACAAGCGTCCTCACATCCAATTGCATCGCACAACTCCTACTTGCTCGCGCAAGTTTTTTTTAGGTTATTCATCCTACATCCCACAATTATAGTTTCTACGGAAATGGCTTTGGGGGTTCTCATTTTATTATTCCCGTTCGCACCTAAAAGTCCTGCTTCTGCAGGCTCTACGTCTCAAAAATAGCAAGCTATTTGCCAGGCAAACAGCTTGCTACAAAAAACACGCCCACGTTATTTGGTTATCATTTGCAAAAAATACTGATGAATGCGGTCATCCGTAGTCAATTCCGGATGAAAGGAAGTCACTAAGATCTTTCCTTGACGAGCGATGACCGCTTTCCCATTCACCTCCGCCAAAACTTGCACATCCCGCCCTACTTGCTCTAGATACGGAGCGCGAATAAACACGGCGCGAATGGGTTTCTCGCCGGCGTTTATCTCCGGCACAAGCAGATCCGCTTCAAAACTTTCCCTCTGCCGCCCAAACGCATTGCGCTGTACGCTGGCGTCAAAGAGCCCTAATCTTGGCTGGTCGCTGCCTACAATCTCCCGGCAAAGAAGAATCATTCCGGCGCAGGTTCCATAAATGGCCATGCCCTCGGCATAACGTTCCTTAATTTTCTCCACCAAGCCAAACTCCACCATGAGCTTGCCGATGGTCGTACTTTCTCCTCCCGGCATAACGAGACCAGCCAGTCCCTCTAGCTGCGCCGCTTTGCGCACTTCGCGCACGTCCGCGCCGCAGCGCTCCAGAATAAGTATATGTTCTCGAAAAGCGCCTTGCAGCGCCAACACGCCAATTTTCATCAGCTCTTACCAGCCGCGTTCCTGCATGCGCTCATGCGCCGGAATCACATCAATTTCAATACCCACCATCGGTTCGCCTAAGTCCCGGGAGATTTCCGCCAGCATTTTAGGATCATTATAATACGTAGTCGCCGCTACTATGGCTTTGGCGCGTTTTACCGGATCACCGGACTTGAATATACCGGAGCCCACAAACACGCCGTCACAGCCAAGCTGCATCATCAGCGCGGCGTCAGCCGGGGTGGCGATACCGCCGGCGGCAAAGTTAACTACCGGCAACCGTCCTAATTTGCGGACTTCCCAGACTAGCTCCAAGGGAGCTGCTATATTTTTAGCAAACGATGCCACTTCTTCTTCCGGCAAATTTTGCAGCACTCGAATTTCACTGGAAACCATACGCATATGCTTGACCGCTTCTACTACATTGCCCGTTCCGGGCTCTCCTTTAGTGCGAATCATGGCCGCGCCCTCGCCAATACGCCGCAGCGCTTCGCCTAAGTTTTTAGCTCCGCAAACAAAAGGCACCTTAAAATTATGTTTATTGATGTGGAACTTGTCGTCTGCAGGCGTAAGAACTTCGCTCTCGTCAATATAATCCGCCCCCAGAGCTTCTAAAATCTGCGCCTCTACAAAATGCCCAATCCGCGCCTTAGCCATGACCGGAATGGTGGCCACTTCCATAATCCGCTGCACCACCTCAGGATCCGCCATGCGGGCGACGCCGCCAGCAGCCCGGATATCTGCAGGAACCCGCTCCAGAGCCATAACGGCGCAAGCACCAGCTTCTTCTGCAATTTTCGCCTGCTCTGGTGTAGTTACATCCATAATTACGCCGCCTTTGAGCATCTCCGCTAAACCGGCTTTCACTCGAAAAGTTCCTTCTTGCATCGTACTTCCTCCTATTACTTCCCGTGCCAAAAATTTAACATTTTCGTCTCAGGTCTCTTTAAAAACCAAGCGTTTTGCAAAACACAACTGTAGTATAAATCAAATCTGATCCTGTTGAAATATACAGAAATATCATTTTAAGCAAGTACAGTTTTAAAAGAAATAAGGCTGCAGCCAACTTTTTCAAAAGTTTAGCCACAGCCCTAACCAATTTGCTGATGCCTTTTATGCAGTTCCTTCGGAACTTTTTTTCAATTGCCGTACAATATCCCGCGCAAACGGCCCCAAATCTCCTGCCGCATAGGCCTTGAGCGTGCCTGCCGCCACTTGGCTTATTGCGCTTTGAATCACAGCGGGATCACAAACGTCCAGCTTATGGCGCAGCGTGCTCTCAATATGCACTGCCGCCTCCAGCGCCGCCTGCGTAGCAATACGGTTGATTTCCGTCACTACATCCGCCACGCCCACGCAAGTTTTGCCTACCGAAGAAAAAAGCTCCTTCGCCAAAGCAACCAGTTTCTCCGGACCTTGATCGATCACAATCACCGGGTGCTCCCCTTGAGCCATATGATCCGCCTGTCCGACAATTTTTACCCCCAACGAACGCAGCGGCTCTTCGGTAGCTACATCCAGCTGTTTGCGGCTTAATGCCGTTGCCACGGAAAGCACGGCATAAGGGCGCTCCAGCTTGGCTAGCGTATTTAAAGCCTGCGCCGCCACAGGTCCCGGCACCGCCAAGACAACGATCGCCTCCTCCGGCAACTGCTCTTTGGCTGCAACCGCTGCCACTCCCAATTCCGCCGCCGCTTCCTGCGCTACCTTTTCATCTCGGTCAAAAAAGACAATCTCATGCTGGTTCTTCCACAATATTCCTAGCGCACGCCCTAACCGACCTGCACCGATAATGATAATTCTCATTTCGCCGCCTCCCTTAGGGAACCACTAATTTTTATGAATTACGCAGCTCTTTCAGTCTTCGTTCCACCCAATCTCGACGCGTCGCGTCATCACCGGCATACTTGAGATACTGTTCGTAAGCGCCAATGGTTTCCTGCAACAAATCCTGTCCCCAGCCGCCCTGCTTGCGGCTGAGGCTTTCCAGCGCCAGCGCCTTGCTATAGTAAGCTAAGCCATATTCCGGTTGTATGGACAAGGCCTTGCGGAAATCCGCCAAAGCTTCACTTTCCTTTTGCTGCCGCAAGAACAACGCGCCTCGATTATGCCAAAACATAGCCTGTTCCGGTTGAGCGTCAATGGCCTTCGTATAATTTTCAATGGCACCGCTCACGTTTTCTCCCGCCGCTTGCATGTTCGCCAATTGATAGTACGCCATAGCCAGCTTCGGTTCTGCTTGCACAGCGGCGTTATAGTCTGCCATAGCGCCTTCGTTGCGTCCTAATTTCCGCTGCACATTGCCGCGGTTGTAAAGCCAGTATGCCTGTCCGGGCTGCCGTTTCAGCGCTTCGTCATAATCAATCAAGGCGGCTTCCCACTCGCCCAGATACATCAGCTCTCCCGCCCGAGCAGCCAATAGATCCGCCCGGCCAGCCAACAACCCCATGGCCTGCCCATACGCCTCCGCCGCTTTTTGATGCTGCCCCAAAGCAGCCAGCGCACGTCCTTTATAGATAAAGCCGTCTGGCGACAGCGCGCTATTGAGAGCGGCTTTGGCGTAATCGTCCGCCGCCTGCTGCCATTGCTCTAATGCTAAGTACGCATGGCCTCGCTGTTCATACCATGACCACGAAGCAGGTGATAATTCCAAGGCCTGATTATAATCTTCCAAGGCCTCTTGATATCTCTTTTGGGCATAGCGGGAATTTCCGCGTTTAACATAAACAGCTGCCGACTTATCTTGCTGAAGCACCGCCCCGTAAACCGTTTCTGCTTGAGCGTAATCTTGCGCCGCATAAGCGCTATCCCCTTGCTGCAGCAAGGTCGCAGATACCACCGGCGCCTTCGCTACGGGTTTTGCCGCCCCAAACGCCTGCGGCAGGCATAAGCAGCACGCCAACACTACGACTGCACCGGCTTTTTTCCAGTTTCCGAGCACGATCATTCCCCCTTTATTCCATCGCAGTTGGACTTCATCAAGGCGCCTCTTTAGGGGGTGGCGCTGTAGGCGGCTGTGTTGCCGCTTTCCCTTTGCCCCCCGGCTCTTCTAACGGCCGGTCTTCTAGACGCAACGTCGGCGACTGCCCTTTGGCGTCTTTAGCGCCTGCCCCGGACGTCCCTTTTTCAGTTTCCTTCGTCTTATCTGGTTTCATCTCTCCGTCGAGTATAATAGCATCCTTAAGCTCTTCCGGCGGAAGTTGGCTTGCCTGGGACGCACCCAGCTCTCCCAGCCCTTTATAGAAGCCGCCTGCCGGACCAGGGAAGTCCTTCACCGGCAATTTAGCTGTAGCCGCTTTCATAAACTGCCGCCAAATGGATGCTGGCGTTTCCCCGCCGGTAATACCGCCCAGACTGCGGTTGTCGTCAGCCCCCAGCCAAACTACCGCCGCCAAATTCGGCGTAAAGCCGGCAAACCAAGCGTCTTTATAATCGTTGGTAGTTCCCGTCTTGCCCGCCGCAGGACGGCCAATGCTTGCTCCAGTACCGGTACCCTGGCTAATGACGCCGCGCATCATATCCACCAGCACCGATACGGCCCGGCTGTCAACGACCTGAGTACTTTGAGGACGATTGTCTTCCAGCACTTTACCATTCCGATCCACAACCTTCAAAATCGCCATCGAAGGCGCACGCGCCCCCTGATTGGCCATAACGCCATAAGCCTCCGCCAATTCCAAAGGCGTAACCCCCCGCGTCAGACCCCCCAGCGACATGCCCAACGTCATGTCGTTCACACTGCCGCTTTTCACCAATGTAGTAATGCCCATTTTTTCAGCATTTTCTACAATTTTTTCCGGTCCTACCTGCCGCGCTAAACGAACCGCCACCACGTTGAGGGACTGCTCTAACGCTTGCCGCAGCGTTACGACACCGCGAAAACGCCCATCATAGTTCTGCGGCGCATAACTGCCGAAAGTAACCGCTCGGTCATCAATGCGCGCCTCCGGCGAAACGCCCTGCTGGAGTACCGACAAGTAAACAAACGGCTTAAATGCCGAGCCTGGCTGCCGTTCCGCCAGCACAGCACGGTTAAACTGGTCCGTTCCCCGGCCTCCCACCATCGCGCGAATGGCCCCGGTCGAAGGCTCAATAGCCACCAATGCTCCTTGCGGCTGTTGTACGCCGCCTTCCGAAGTATGGCTTTTCGGCAGTTGGCTCCAAAGAGCCTGCTCCGCCGCCTGCTGCATATCGGAATCCAAGGTAGTGTATACCTTTAAGCCGCCGGAATATACCATGCGAGCTCCGTATTTTTCAATGAGGCGCTGTGTCACATAATCCACGAAATACGAGGCGGTTGTTTCCTTCTTACGAGCCCCGCTGCCGCCATAATGCAATTCAACCTTGGCAGCCTTGGCAGCGCTCAGGGAATCCAAGTAGTTATATTTAACCATCTGATCCAGCACAACCTGCTGGCGCTCTTTGGCCCCTTTGGGATTGCGCAGCGGCGACAGCTCGCTAGGACGCTGCGGCAAGCCAGCCAGCATGGCGCATTCGGCCAAAGACAGCTCGCGCACATCCTTGCCAAAGTAAACCTGCGCCGCCGCCTGGACGCCATAAGCGCCTTCGCCGAAATAAATCTGGTTCAGATACATTTCCAGAATTTCGTTTTTAGAGTACTTTGCTTCCAACTCAAAGGCTAGAAAAATCTCCCGCACCTTGCGCGTGAACGTACGCTCATGCGTCAAAAGGGCATTACGGGCCAACTGCTGCGTAATCGTGCTAGCGCCCTCCGCTACGCCGCCGGAGGTAACGTTTACCCAGACAGCTCTAGCAATACCGCGTACATCAATGCCTGGATGATCATAAAATCGGGAATCTTCCGTCGCAATAAAGGCTTTCTTTAAATTGTCCGGAATTTCCTTCAACGGCACCGGCACCCGATTTTCTTCGGCATGCAGCGTCGCCAGCAAGTTCCCCGCCGCATCATACAGCTGCGTCGAAGCGGCGCTGTTTTTCTGCAAATCACTGCTGCCAAAATCAAAGAAACCGCAGCCGCTCACTAGCGACACGGCAGCCATCAACAAACAGAGAACGCTCCATCCACGTAAACGTCGTAGCATATAGATCATTTCACCTCATAATTTTTTCCAAAAACAAATATTCTTCATTATATTCGGCATGCTCTCTTGGTTTCCTGCCCCAAAAAACAGGATGCGGGACAGAGGATTTTAACAGGAGTAGAGGGAGTAAATGGAGGGTACGAAAAGCCCCGCTGATTTAAGTTTATAGGGTCCTGCTGATTTAATGAGTGCACCGCCAGGACAAGAGATTTTTTCTCCTGGCAAGGAAGAATGCCGCAGGAATAGCGGCGCTCTTTCAAGGTTTTCTGACACAGCCAGGTGAAAAAAGAATTGCCTCTGACGTGTGATACGAATAAATTGGCAGGGCCCTGGCTAAGTGGAGCTATGCCGAGGCTTTCTGACAAAGTTTGGCGGAAAAAGGTCTGCTTTGGCGCAAGATGTGAGCAATGCAGCAGCTCCGTAAAAGAAAGACGCAGCACCTCCTGCTACGTCTTTGCTTCATGGTTCCAAGATTTCCTAATAGGAGTCGGTCTTAAACTGATGCATCACCGCCGGAGCTGCGCCATGTCCAGCGGTGAATGAAATATCCACCACATCGCCGGGACGCACTAAGGGCAGCTTGGGCGAAAGCGACGCCGCCCCCATAAACACCGGGCTCTGTCCTTCGAGCATCAGGAAATAGTACGATTCGCCATGCTGTACTACCTGCGAGATGCGAGATACCGGACCGCGCAGAATACTCTGTTTCATCTCGCTGGAGCCAATATCCGCCAAGCCGGTCTGCGCCAAGTTCTGCCGATACAAACGGTATGCGCTTTCCATGTCAGCTCCAACACCGACAATATTATAATTTTCCACGGAGACAAAGGCTACGGCTTTCAACAAGCCTTCCTTATCCTTCATAGGCATGATATACGTCGGCACGCCGCCGATATTATACAATACCGGACTGCCGGCGCGGTACGCTTTTTCCTGTACCTGACCTTCCGCCGATTTCTTAGCGCTCAGTTCATTGGCGCCCGCTACCTTGTACCACCGCACTTCCTTCGTTCGGGAGTTAACCAGCACAAAGCCTACGGTACTTTCATCCTTACCGGAAGAAGAAATGCCTGTATACCAATACACATTGTCGTCATCGCCGTAAATCAAATGCAAGCCGTCTCCGGCGGGACGCAGCGTGCCGGTTTTCGCCAGCAGCGTATTCCAGAAGCCATTGACATAGGCGCCCCAGTCACGAATTTGATGGAAAAGAAAATCCTCCGGCTGCACCCGATCCACCCAGCGCGGCACTTCTTCCGGCCCATAACGCTGAATCTCGCCGCTTTGGGCGTCAACCACCGCCACGCCAACTACATCGCTGCCGCCATAGCCAATTTTATTCCGATATAACGTTGCCACCCAGTAGGGATGCAAATCGTCATCCACTTCGAAACTAAGATCGCCAATACCCACATCAACAAGTCCCGAAAGATACAAATGCCGATGCAAGTCTTCGAGAAAAAATCCTTTCGTCTGGTATTTCAGACGTATATCTTCACCATTCACCTGCTGTACCAAATGCACATCCTGCGGATTAGTCGCCGAAACCATCACATATCCTTGGCTGCCTTTTTGGCGGTTGCTCCACCATTGAAAAAAGCCGCGATACTCTAAAGGCGCCACATAAAACAGCTGATCTCGCACCTTCTGCAGAGACATCTGCCCTAACTGCACCTCGCTGCCCAAGGCTGGAATTTCTCCGATCTTCTTATCTGCCAGCCTAGCGGCGATTTCCTCGTCGACAATGCGGATTTGTCCTAGATTGATAGGCGCCACATCCGATGAAAAGGAACTTTCCGTAACCGGTCCCAGCAAGTTGCGATACTGTTGACTGAAAAGAACCGGCGTGCTCAGCAAAATGGGAAACACAAAGAAATTGCAAAACGCAAGAATCAACAAGGCCGCCCCGATAAAAGTCATGGCCTTATAACGCATCATCAGCATAGCCAAACGGCGATGATTGGTGATCTCCACCACCCTCGGACGCTGCTTAAAAGCCCAAGGCAAAAGACGCCGCAGCAACTCTTCCCAGGCATTGCGGGTAATTAAATGAGGAAACCGCTCCGTCAATGCGGATAAGGGCCACGCCAGCAAGGCTACGCCGCCCCAAAAAGCAAGAAATGACCAATCCGTAAAGCCCAGCGCCAACACCGGCATCCGCACGAATACATAAACTCCCACTAAGATCAGCAGTATACAAAGTCCTTGGATTCTCCGCTTACGCATCTCTGAACCCTCCTTGTCCGCTTTCCGTCTCCGGTTTTTTCTTAGTTCCCGACCTACAAGGTACGGATTATTTTATACATAGAATCTCGTTCCACCGGAACTCGGCCAATTTGACGAATGGTTTCAATAATCGTTTCCTGCGTCAAAAAGGTAGCCGATTTAGCGCCAGCGGCATGCATAATTTTTTCTTCACTGACCGTCCCGTCAATATCATTAGCGCCAAAACCGAGTGCCAACTGTGCAATCGGCAGCGTCAGCATCACCCAGTAAGCCTTGATATTGGAGAAATTATCCAGCATTAAGCGTGAAATAGCCATTGTTTTTAACTCATCCCACAAAGAGGTCCGCTGATGCGTCGACTCTAGTTCCGTATTGCCGGGATGGAACGGAAAACAAATAAAGGTCTGGAAGCCGCCTGTTTCGTCCTGCAAAGCCCGCAGCGACAACAGATGATCAACTCGTTCTTCCAGTGTTTCAATATGCCCGTAAAGCATGCTCGCATTGCTGCGAATGCCCATCTTATGCGCTGTACGCTGCACTTCCAGCCATTCGGAAGCGGTTGCTTTGTTGGGACACAGCTCCTGCCGCACCCGGTCGGAAAGAATTTCCGCGCCGCCGCCGGGAATAGACTGCAAGCCAGCTTCCTGCAAGGCTTTGAGCACTTCCGCCACCGACAAACCGGATAACTTAGAAAAATAATGAATTTCCACAGCGGTAAATGCCTTCAAATGCAATTGCGGCAATTCCCGTTTCAACATGCGTAAAACATCCAGATAGTATTCAAAGGGCCAATCCGGGTGCAAACCGCTGACAATATGCAGTTCCCGCAAGTCCGGGTCCTGCGCGGCCAGCTTCGCAATCCGCAATACTTCCTCCTGGTTCATTGCGTACGCCTTCTTATCTCCTTCATCCCGTCCAAAGGCGCAGAACCGGCAACGCGAAACGCAAATATTAGTCAGATTCACATGGCGGTTCACATTAAAGTAGACATTGTTGCCGCTTATGCGCTGGCGAACCAAGTCCGCCAAATAACCAATACGCGCAATATCCGGCGAAGCAAAAAGCGTCAGCCCGTCTTCCTTGGTCAGCCGCTCCCCGGCCCGGACTTTCGCCTCAATCGTATCTAAGGGGGTCTTCAACAACAAACACTCCTTCCCAACCCTCCGGCCAACGCCGCAGGGCAGAGAGCCTCAACTTATAGACGCTCCATTGTCCATTTTCTCCAAATTCCTCGCAGAAGTCAACCGGAAATTATTCCTTATCTCCTATATTCATGCATCCTTGGTCAGCCAGCAGGGGTTTGCATCTGTTTCGTCGAATTTTACTTAATACATTATTATGTTTCAGCATCCTGTTTCCTGAAAGGAGACAAGCTATGCAACAAGCTATTTTTGACGCCATCCACCGTTTGGCCGGCATTGTGCACCGCACGCCGGTTTTAACGTCGCGTTCTTTGGATGAAGAAAGCGGCGGTAATTTGCTGTTTCTAAAATGCGAAAATTTTCAGCGCACCGGTTCTTTCAAGTTCCGCGGCGCGTATCAGTTTGTCAGTACCCTGACCGCCGACGCCAGAAAACGCGGCGTCCTCACCGCCGGCCCTGACAACCAGGCTTTAGCGTTGGCCCTCACAGGCCGTTTGTTGGACACGCCGGTACATGTATTGCTTTCAGATACCCTTTCTCCACAAACTCGCCAGACCCTGCTAGCCTACGGTGCAATTCTCCATTTCGGCGCCGATGATTTTTTCAGCCGAGAAAAGGAAGCTTGCCTCATGGCGAAGGAAGAACAATGGCAATATGTTTCTCCTTGGGAGCATAAAACAATGCTGGCTGGTCATGCCACCGCCGCCAAAGAATTGATCGACGACGCCTACAGCCTGGATTATTTATTGGTTCCCTGCCGCCACGGCGGTCTTCTAGCCGGCAGCGCCGCTTACATCAAGCAAGCGCATCCCCACTGTCAGGTTATCGGCGTTCAAGAAGCTGTAGAGGCGGCCGCACCGCTCCCGCCCTCTTCCGAGCTAACGGTTTCCCTCATCCAGCGGCATGTAGATGACATCATGACGGTTTCCGAAAGAGACGTTCTGCGAGCCATGTTCTATTTGTGGTCGCGTCTGAAAATCGTGGTGGAGCCCGCCGGTTCCTTAGCTCTAGCGCCGCTTTTAGCCGGGATGCTGCCGCTTTCCGGCAAACGCATCGGCCTTTTAATCAGCGGCGGCAACATCGACATTGGCCAAGCTTGCAACATCTTCAAGGACTGCTAACCACTAAAAAGACGAACAAGAGAATCAGAGTCACGAGAGGGTACGCAAGAGAAAATTCTATTTTATTTTGTGAGCACCATCACAGGCAATTCGCTTCCTTCTGCTTTATACTGGAATCAGGTTAGCAAAGCCTTTGATTCAAGCAGCGGCTTTGTATAAGGAGGAATGTCTCATGAATACTGCTGTATTTAAAAATCTGCCTGTTGCCCAAGCCGTCGAGCTGCCTTCATTGGTCGCCAACCGCGACGGTGAAATTGTCAGCCGGACGCTGGCACAAAATCCTCATGGCAATGTGACACTGTTCGCTTTTGCCGCCGGCGAGGCCATCAGTACCCACGCTTCCCACGGCGACGCTCTGATTACCGTCCTCAGCGGCAGCGCCCGCATTACGGTTGGCGAAACAACGCAGGACGTGCCAGCTGGCAGCAGCATTCTCATGCCGGCCAATGTTCCCCATGCCGTAGAAGCTGTAGAGGATTTTAAAATGATTCTTTTAGTGCTCTTCCCTGAAAACTGATTAAACAGGAGTAAATGGAGAGTACGACGGGATTAGATTGAACAAGAGTAAATGGAGAGTACGACGGGATTAGATTGAACAAGAGTCACGATGAGAACCGGAGGGCCCGAATGAGGGTTACGAAGACACTCATGCCGTTCGTAAAAGCTTATAATTTCTAATATAGACTAAGAGAAGCCAGGCTAACGCCTAGCTTCTCTTAGTCTATAAAGGTCACTACTTCTTCCAACTCTTTGCGCGGCGGACTGCCGAGCGCGGTTGCAGGCACTCCCAAGGGAGTCACCGCCAGCAATTGATAGTCTTCCTTGGCAAAACCTAGACACGCACTAATTTCCTTCGCCGCAAACGTCGGCCCTGTCATCCAGCAGCCGCCATAGCCAAGTGCTGCAGCAGCCAACAACAAGTTTTCCATAGCCGCTGCCACATTCTGAATGCCTGGCCGAGCCAGTTGCGAGGTTTTAGCCGCCTCCACTACCCGTGGCTCCGCGCAGCCTTGCAAATCGCTTGCCGGGTAGGGCCCGCCATAAGCCAGCACCAACACCGGCGCACCGCGAAACACCGTATAATAGGGTAACAAACCGCGAAAAGAACGTGCTTTTTCTTCTGTTAAAAAGGCCGCCATTTGGGCGTTTTTATCTTCAACAATTTTAGTTATCTCTGCGATCTTATGGCCGTTGCGCACGACGACAAAATGCCAATTCTGCAAATTCTTTCCTGACGGCGCTTGCGTCGCCGCTGCTAAAATTTGACGCAAATCTTCTGCCGGTATCGACGTTGCCTGAAAAGAACGAACGCTTTTACGCTGATAAATAAAATCCAGCTTCCCCATCTAAGCCCCTCCTTAATAACCCAGCTCTTCCTCCACAAGCCAAACCTGCAAATCCGTCAGCGGCGGCTTCTTATCAATAATGGTGGTTACATTGCAAATGCGCGTCGGCCCCTGACAGTTCATACAATGACCGCTTTGCACGCAAGGATTAGGTAACTTTAATCGCTGGTTGTTTCGCGGCGCCGCGATCGCGCGAATGCGCTCTATGGCCCCCTCTAAATCATCGACAATCTTGTTAACCCCCGCAAAAACAATAACCTTCTTCGGCCCAAAGACCATAGCGCTCACACGGTTGCCGACGCCGTCTACATTGACAAGCTGTCCACCTACCGTCAAGGCATTCGTGCTGGTCAAAAACACATCACAGGAAAGCTCCTTCTGCCGCATTTCCAGCACTTCTTCCTTGGACAAGCCTTGTTTGTTGTGGTTGAATACGACATTTCCCCTAGCTTCTAATTGCTCCGCCACCTGCAGCTGCATCAAGGTCCAGGATCCGCCGAAGCCCACGGTTGCCTCTACAGGAATCTCTTCCAACAATTTAGCCACCCCAGCTGATGCGTTGGAAAAATGCTGCACTCCAAAACGATTTTTCTTTAACGCCTCTAGCGTCTGGGTCACTTTCCCTGTGCTTTCCGTCTGTATTGTCATCTCGACGCCTCCTTAGCAATCATTTCTCTTTGATTTTCATTATAAAATTGGCTATAATTAATCGCAAGTACAAACATTTTTGTATTATAGTATCTAAAAGGATACTATTGTTTGGATAAAGGAGATTATGCTATGTTTTGTTTTAACAATGTCGAGTATCAATGCAGCATGGAGCTTTCCTTAGGCCTAATCGGCGGCAAATGGAAAGCCCTGATTCTTTGGCATTTAGGATGTCATCAGACGCTCCGTTTCAGCGAGCTGCGCCGCCAGTTGCCCAAGGTCACTCAAAAGATGCTTACCCAGCAGCTGCGCGAGCTGGAGGAGCACGGTCTAGTAAACCGGCTTGTGTACGCTCAGGTCCCTCCCAAAGTAGAATATTCCTTGACGGACGAGGGCCAAAGTCTACTGCCCATCTTAGAGCAGCTTTGCCAATGGGGACAAGGCTATGCGGAGCGGCACGACGCTATAGCCCCGCCCCAAGCCGCCAACCGTTAACGGCCCTTAGCGGATCGCGTCTACGGCCAGCATTAAGCGATAATTCCCCAGTTTGGATAATTCATCTAAAAAAGCAGCCAACTCGGACTGCCCGGAGAAAGCAGCCCGGCACCAATAACAGCCGTCGCCGCTTACCCGATAAGATTCACGCACTGCAGGGTGGCTACGCAGCAATGCTTGCATTTCGCCATGACGGCCGCTGCTCAAAATAATGGTAATGAGCGCCGTCGTCGCTCTCCCTGTTTTGCTTTCATCTACTACGGCTTTATAGCCGCAGATAATGCCTTGCTTTTCCAAGCGGCGCACACGCTCGGCCGCCGCGGGCCCGCTCAAATGTACGGCTTCGCCCAGCTCTTTCCATTGCAGCCGTCCCTGCTTAGACAGAATTTCCACAATCTGCTTATCGATTTCGTCCATAACCTGCTCCTTTCTCATTTCTCTGGCTTTTCTCTTTTCGCATCTTAAATTCTCCGACGCCCCCTCCCTTTAGAAAGTAGACATCGGTTGCCATGCAAAACCAGCATCCGCACCCAGCGTCTGCGGCAAAACTTTTGCGAGCGAAACGGTCCGCATGGCCTGCAAGACTAGCTGAACGGATTAAAAGTCCGTTCCTCGCTTCTTCTATATTTATATGCACTCCATTCTCTTCGCAATCGAAAAATCCTTTTCAAGCCTTCTTTGCCTGGCCTGCTTCGCCAATTTGGGCAAGCAGGCTTTTTTCTTTCACTAAGAAAGCCCGCACCGCCATTTTCTTTTTTCTCCTAAGCGCGCAAAGACTATACTAGAAGTAAGAAAACAAGCACGAAGGAGCTGAGCCCATGCATTTACAATTATTTCGCCATGCCACGATGCAGTTATCGTTACCTGAAGGAACGCTTTTGATCGACCCCATGCTATCTGCGCCAGGAGCCTTAGATCCCGTTCCCCACTCGCCAAGCCCCCGCGCGAATCCGCTTGTACCTTTGCCTCTTTTGCCTGACGAAATTGTAAAAAGCAGCGATGCCTGCCTTGTCACCCATCTGCATCGCGATCATTTTGACGCTGCCGCCGCACAGCTTTTGCCTAAAGAACTGCTTATTTTCAGCCCGCCCTTTGCTGCGGCAGCGTTACAAGAACAGGGATTCAAATCCGTCCATACGGCAGCCCCCCAAGCCCGCTGGAAACAGTTAACCTTCACCCTGACAAGCGGGCAGCACGGCTTGGGAGATATTGGCCGCCAGATGGGCGCTGTCGCCGGGTTCGTTCTTACCGGCCCTGCCAGACCCAGCATCTATCTGGCTGGCGATACCGTTTGGTGCCCCGAAGTGGCCGAAACGCTGTCAACGCATCAGCCGGACATCATTATTCTTTATGGCGGCGGCGCACGCTTTACTCACGCCGGTCCTATCACCATGACCGAAACAGACATTCTCACCGTCTGCCGCCATGCACCGCAAGCCCGGATCATTGTCGTTCATATGGAGGCCTTCGACCATTGCCTGCTTTCGCGCAAACAGCTTCGTCTAGCCCTTGAAGCTGCAGGAGCCAATGCCCTCGTACCTAACGACGGAGACATCATTCAATTGGATTAAAATTAACTTTTTTGCAAAATTTTCCTTTTCCCTCTTGACAAGTGTTAATTTTTCAAATATTCTATTAATAGGTTCTCTCTTCATTGTGATCCCAGGGAAGCCAACCGACGATGGTTTCCCGCCCATAACTCCTCCTCTTTTTCTGAACCCGGAGTCTCGCCAGGCTCCGGGGCTTTTTTTTATTTGTGAGAGAAAAAATGAAAGAACACAATTCATGAAAATACGGATATTGAACAGAAGCAGAGGGAGTCACCAGAGGGTTCGAATGAGGGTCACGAAGAACGACAGAGAACGTAGAAGAAAGAAAGGGTTTTTCCTCCCGCAGCACGAATTATTATTTTTAGAAAATCACCATTGCAAAGGAGTTGTCTCTCGATGACGCAAGCAAATATAACGTATCTTTTTCACAGCGGTTACAGCGTAGAAACAGCCAAGCGCTTTTTCGTTTTTGACTATTACCAGCCCAGCGAGGACCTGCAATTTTTAACATCTCGCTCCTTCCAAAACAAACCGCCCGCCTGGGTGTTCGCTTCCCATTCCCATGGCGATCATTTTGACCCGGTTATTTTCACCTGGGACTCTTCCGAACAGCCGCTTACCTATGTGCTCAGCGACGATGTATTTCCCAAACGCATCCCCGCTGGCCATCGCTGCCACGTTCTCAAGGAAGGCGAAAAACTTAGCCAGGACGGACTTATTATCACCGCCTACGGCTCTTCCGATCTCGGCCTTTCCTTCTTAATCGAAGCGGACGGCCTGCGAATCTTCCACGCTGGCGATCTCAATTGGTGGCACTGGAAGGGAGAAACAGCGGCTGAACAGGCTTATGCCAAAAACCTTTTCCACGAAAAAATGGCCGCTTTACGCGGCCAGCAAATCGATATCGCTTTTTTCCCGGTGGATCGCCGCTTGGAGGAATTCTACGCTTTAGGCGCAGAAACCTTCGCCAAAGAAATCAAGCCTACTTGGCTGCTGCCTATGCACTTCGGCAAAGACGTGGAAGCCAGCCGCCTTTTTGCGGCCAAAGCCGCCGAGCTTGGCATAAAGACTAAAGTCATTGAACATGCCAACCAGCGCTTTGAAATCACCCTATAAGAACGAACAAGAGAATCGGAGTCGCGAGAGGGTATGACTGAGGATTACGTAATTTTAAACAGGAGTAGAGGGAGTACAGGGAGGGCACGTATCTATACACTTTTGTAGAACTCCTTAAGGGAGCCGCTCCCTCACTTAGCCCATCTCGTCTAAGCTGAGAGCAAAGCTCTCCCCAAAGAGCTCCATAAAGGTTTCTACCTCTGGTAATGGCGACGCCGCCAGCTCGGCGCGGATAGTTTTTTCCGCCTTACGAAATTCCGCGTTGCCAGCTTTGTCTTCTTCCACACATTTTAAATAGGCGCAGATTTTATCTGCTGCTTTTACCAATTGCCAAAGCTCTTCTTCCTGCGGCTGCACGAAGAGGAGCTTTTCGTATTCCTTCCGCAACGGTTCCGGCAGCATGGAACAAAGCTTATTTTTAGCCTGTGTCTCAATGTCGTCATAGAGACTTTTAATTTCATTGTTAAAGTATTTAATCGGCGTCGGTAAGTCTCCTGTAAATACCTCCGCCACTTCGTGAAACATGGCCAGCGCCATAACCCTCTCCGCATCCACCTGCCCGCCATGATAAGCGTTACGAATCAGAGCAAGTGCGTGAGCAACCGTAGCTACCTGCAGACTATGCTCCTGAATATTTTCCTTCTGCGTATTGCGCATCAAACCCCAGCGCCAAATCAGGCGCATCCGAGACAAATAGGCAAAAAAATGACTCATGCTTCTTCTCCTTTAGCTGTTTCCTTCTGTTCCAGCGCCAGATATACCGCCGCTAAAATCAAAGCGCCGCCGCCAAAAAACGCCGGAGTCAACACCTCTCCCAGCAGCATGGCGCCTAAAAGACTTCCCACCACCGGCTGCATCAAGAAAAACAGCCCTGCCTTGTGGGAATCGACCAACGCCAGCCCCCGGTTCCAGCAAAAATACGCTACCGTCGTAGCAAACACCGCTAAATACAAAACACTGAGTAAAATCGGCAGCCTCAACAACTCCGCTTGATTCCAGGAAGACCATTCGAACGCCACCGGAGGCACTGCGCATACCGTAGCAATCAGTACGCCCCAGAAAGTAATGCGCAACGCCGGATGTCGCCCAGACAAGCCGCGGGAAACAACCGAATAGTAACCCCAAAGCAGCGCCGCCGCCAACAAAAATAAGTTAGCCCACAAATTGTCGGCTTCTCCCTCCTGCGGCATGCCGACAATAAGCAGCACGCCCAAGAGCGCAATGCCTGTCGCCGCTTTTTGCTTGCGGCTCATCGGCTCACGCAGCAGCCAGACTGCAAAGGCTGACTGAAATACCGGCGAGAGCGAGGTAATCACCGCCCCCAAATGAGCCGAGGACAGCATCGTCCCGGCAAATTGCGCAGCAATGGAAAGAAAATAACCGTAAAAGCCAATGCGCGCCATATCTTTCCAATCCCGGCGGCATTCCAGCGACAGTCCTTCCATACGGCACCAAAGATACAACAAAATTCCTGCAAAAAGATACCGCAAAAAAAGCAGCGTAAAGGGCGGCACAACATCCAAAATAAATTTACTTGCCACATACGCGCCTCCCCATAGGGAAGCAGCCAGCGATAAATGCAACGGTCCTTGCCACGACATAACAAACCTCCTGCGTACAATAAATCGGTTCTTATTATTGTAACAGAAGCGCCCCTTAAAAACCAAAGCCCAATTTTCGACTATCCTCCCTGCACGCCATGCAAGCGAAAGCGATGAACGGGCCTTCCTACTGTGGCATATTCCAAAACCAAACTCACTTTTTCCGTTTCTGTCAAATACTCCAAATAGCGGCGCGCCGTCGCTCGCGACAATCCCAGCTCGGTAGCTACTTCTTCAGCCGATAACGCCCCTTGGGCCTGACTGAGCAAATTTACCACCAGTCCCAGCGTCTGCGGATGCAAGTTCTTGGGCAGCCCCTGCGGGGGCGTTTCTTTTTTTATCTCGCGCACCTGGTCTAACTCTGCCTGGGTAAAGCTTTCTTTTTGAAACACCTTGCCTCGATACTCCCGATAACTTTCCAAGGTGCGTTGGTAGCGATCAAACTTAAAAGGTTTAATAATGTAATCAATAGCGCCTCCTTGCCGAGCCAGGCGCACGCTCTCACTGTCGTTGGCGGCAGTAATCAGAATTACATCTACTTCCGCCGCTTCCTGTCTAAGCGTAGCCAGTACGCTCAGCCCGTCCAGGTGCGGCATATAGACGTCGAGAATTACCAAATCCGGCTTGCATTCTGCAAGCAGCCGCAATGCTTCCTGGCCGTCTCGCGCCGCGCCGACTACGGTAAACCCTTTAACCGCTTCGGTAAAGCGAGTATTGATATCGGCTACCATAGGATCATCTTCTACAATCAGCACTCTAATGGGCTCCATAGTCATCCTCCTAACTTTTATGAGGCAAGGCTACGCGAAACAGTACGCCGCCCGGAACGTTTTCATGGGAAATCGTCCCCCGATTCACCGCCACCTTTTCCGCCGTCAGCGCCAGCCCGTAGCCGCGCTGGCCCCCTTTACTGGAAAAGCCTTTTTGATACATGGCGTTCGCAATCTCTTCTGCAATGCCGTCTCCTGTATTGTAGACTTCCAATACTAACGCCTCCGCTGTATTCTCCAGGAAAACTTCAACTCTCTTGGCAGCAGAGTTTACGGCTGCCTCCAGAGCATTTTCCAGCAGATTCCCCAGAATAATGACTAAATCGCCATTTGTCAGCTGATCCGGCAAGCGCTGAATCAGGGTGGACGTTTTTACTTCCAGGGTTACGCCCAATTCTCGGGCGCGACTGTATTTTCCCAAAAGCAAGCCAAAAATGATAGGATTTTTAATATTCTTCTGCAGCTGCAGCATAGTTTCCTGGCCGCGCTGGTCTTGTTCCACCAAAAGATTGACGGCTTCGTCCGTCTCTCCCAGCTGAATCAAGCCGGCTACCGCATGCATTTTGTTCTTGAATTCATGAGCCTGCGCCCGCAGCAGTTCAATCAGCTGATGAATGCCTGTCATTTCCTCCGCGAGGCGGGTCATTTCCGTTCGGTCACGGAAGGTAATCACCAGGCCGCGGTTTTCTCCTTCGGAGACTACCGGCACAATATTAGCCAAAATAATAATTCCCTGCAGCCGCTGCTCTAAATCATACAGCGCCTTGCCGTCCTGCAGCACTTGCTCCAGAGGCAGTTGGGGGAGGTACTCTTGCAGCGGCTTACCGACAAAATCATCCCCTAAATAGGAGGCCGCCCATTGATTAAAGAAGCGGATGCGCCCCTGGCTATCTACTGCTACCAAGCCTTCTTTCAACGCGTCCAGCATGGCTTCTTTTTCCCGCAGCAACGTAGCAATTTCATGCGGCTCCAAGCCGAAAATAGCCTTCTTGATATTTTTCGCCAGCAGCCAGGCGCCAACCACACTGCAGATCCAAGCCGCCAAAAGCCCGTACAAAACATTCTGGGCTTGCGCCAAAACCTGAGCGTAGATATCGTCCAGATAAAAGCCCACCGAAACAAAGCCGATCTGGCCGCTGCCGTCGGCGGCAAAAATAGGCACATACCCTCGCAAGGTCGTCTCCAGCAAACCGTGATCTACGCTGTGAAATTCGTGACCCTCCATAACCGGATCCCGGTACAAATCGCTCACAGGCAGACCGATGTAATCCGGCAGCGGGTGAGCAATACGAATTTTATCCATATTCGCCACAACGATAAAAGCCGCGCCGCTGTAATGACGGACCTGCTCCGCAAACGGCTGGACGCGCGCCGAATCCTCCGGTGTCAAAGGGCGGCTGTTCACCAACGGATCATTGGCCACACCCCGGCCAATGGTAAAAGCCCGCTCCGACATATCAGCCACTACCTGTTGGTAAATGCCGTTGACTACCAAACCGCCTCCCACCATCAACGCCACGCAGACCGCGGCAATGGAAAGGGCCATAATTTTCAGCTGCAAAGACAGCCGTTTTCTTTTATACAACAAAAAACCACCTCTTTTTCAGCACATTCCACAAAGCCTTGCGGATTCCTGCCGTAAAAAGAGGTGGCTTTTATGGAATTGCCCTTTCGTTTTAGAGCGGTTTGCGAATCACGTCGATAATGCTGCCATCGCGGTATTCCACGACACCGACAATTTCGTCAGTCACCGCAATCGGCGCCGGCACGCCCGCCAAATCATAGGCCATCTTCTGCAGCTCTTCAATCTCCATAACCGGAATATGAGCCTGCTTCAGATTTTCTTTCAAATCCTGACGCCGCGGATTGATGGCTACGCCGCGCTCGGTCACAATGACGTCCACCGTTTCTCCGGGGGTAACGATGGTCTGCACCTTGTCCAGTACCATCGGCAGCCGTCCGCGCAACAGCGGCGCTACCACGATCGAAAGATTGGCGCCGGCGGCCGTATCGCAGTGCCCGCCGGAAGCGCCCATCATAACGCCGTTAGAGTTGGTGATGACGTTGACATTAAAGTTCACATCCACTTCGGTAGCGCTGAGAATCACCACATCCAAGCTATTGACGATAGGGCCCTTACAATGGGGATTAGCGTAATACGAAGCCGACATTTCAATATGATTTGGATTGTTTTTCAAAGAAGCAATCGAAGGAATATCAAAGTCCTGCACGTCGTAAAGAGTTTTGAACAAGCCTTCTTCCAGCATGGCTGCAAAGGGAGCGGTAATGCCGCCAACGCCAAAGCTGCCTGTAATATTTTGGGCCAGCATTTTTTCACGCATAAAGCGGGCTGCCGCTAAGGACGCGCCGCCGCTGCCCAACTGGAGAGAATAGCCTTCTTTGAAATAACCGGAGTACTCGATCACCTGCGAAGCGTATTCAGCAATCAACAGCTCCCGCGGGTCGCTGCTGATGCGCAGTGCGCCGGAAGCAATGCCCTTGGGGTCGCCAATGCTGTCTACGGCCACAATAAAATCTACTTGCGTCTGCGGAATGCTGATGGGATACAGCGGCTGGTCCACGAGATTGTCAGTGATAGCCACTACCTTATCGGCATACGCCGCGTCGCTCATAGCATAGCCCATGGAGCCGCAGGCCGATTTTCCTTCAACGCCGTTAATGTTGCCGTTGCGATCGCAGGCAGGCGCGCCGATGAAAGCTACATCAATGGACAGTTCGCCGCATTCGATAGCGCGAGCCCGTCCGCCATGAGAGCGAACAATAACCGGTTTCTTTAAAAAGCCGGAAGTAAATAGCTCTCCTAGCTGGCCTCGGGTGCCGCTGGTCTCTACCGCCGTAATAACGCCTTCGCGGATATAGGGCAGAATCGCCTCGTGCGCATTGGTCAGCGAGCTGGCGGCAATCGTCAGATCCTTGATTCCCTTGCGGGCGATAGCTTCCACCACCATGTTCAGTACGGCGTCGCCGTTACGGAAATGATGATGAAAGGAAATGGTCATGCCGTCCCGCAGGCCGCACGCTTCAATGGCTTGATCAATGGAGGAAAGAAGCTTCTCCGATTTAGGCATGTTTACAGGAATTTTCGGTCCCCGCAGACGCCCCTGCGGCTGATAGGCAAACGGCCCTTCATACGGACGCACCCGTCCCAAGCCAGGAATTTCTTCCGGAATAAACCGACCTGCTGCATTAATCATGTGCTTCTTCCTCCTTCCACAAGCCCAGCGCCTTGGCATAGGCCAACGTCCGCTCCGCCCGCAGCACTACCGGCGTATCAATCATTTTGCCATTCAGCGAAATAACGCCGGAGTTCTTCGCCAGCGCTTCCTGATAGGCTTCCAAAATACGCTCCGCCAAATCAATTTCTTTTTCCGCAGGCGCAAAGATTTGATAAATCAGCTTAATCTGCCGAGGATTGACTACCGACTTGCCGTCAAAGCCCATTTCTTTAATTCGTGTCGTTTCCGCAATAAAGCCTTCTTCATCGCGAATATCCGAAAAGACGCTATCGATAACTTGAACCCCTGCCGCCCGAGCCGCCAGCACCAGCTGGCCTCTGGCCACCGCCAATTCCCCGCCATGGCGGGTGCGGGATGTTTTTAAGTCCGCCAGGAAATCCTCGCCGCCGATAGCCAACGCTTCCATACGCGGGCTAGCAGTGGCAATTTCATAAGCCTGGCGCAAACCCTTTGCTGTTTCAATAGCAGCCATCATGCGAATCGAACCCGGTTCAAAGCCGTTGGCTTCTTCCGCTGCGGTAATAATTGCGTCGATTTCTTGAATTTCCTCTGCCGATTCCGCCTTGGGCAGACGAATCAGCTCCGGCTTCGCCGGCAGCACCCGTTCTAAATCCTTGCGACCGTAAGGAGTGCTGATATGATTGATGCGCACCCCAACTTCGCAGGGATACGAAATCGTTTTAATGGCTTGATATACTAAGTCTCTCGCGGCATCCTTCTCGCTGATAGCCACCGAGTCCTCCAGATCCAAAATAACCGTATCCGCCTGGTAAATACCTGCATTTTGCAGCATCCCAGGATTATTTCCGGGCACAAACATCATGGCCCGACGCAAACGTTCCATCAAGTGGTCCCTCCTTTTTCTCTCCGCCTTACGCTTCGCCGCAGCTGCGCCGCAACGCCGTAGTCAGCCGAGCCCGTAAGGTACATTCCAGAGCTCCTCGGTCATTCACCAGCAGCTTCACATCGGTCAACTGCGCTTCTTGAAGCATTTCCAGCATTAAGGAGCGAATTTGCTCGCCATATTGCTTCATAACCACGCTGGTCAATTCCATTTCCACGCCGCTGCCTGCAGGCAATGGCGACACCGTAATCATCACATCGCTAGATTCCAACGTCCCCGCCTGCGCTGTTGTTTGCAAAACCATTTTGGACCCTTCCCTTCTCTACTAATTTAAAAGCAAGCTTGCCTGCTTTTTTACCAGTAACCAAGTACTTTCCACCAAGCGCCGCCAACGCCCAGCCAAATAACTATATGCATAAGCGAAACTAAAAAGCCCAGCTGCCACCATGTCTTTTGATCTACATAGCCCGCACCAAAATATACTGGAGCCGGTCCTGTGCCAAAATGAGTCAGGCAGCCGCAGATATTAGAAGCCAAGGCCACGACAAAAGCCGAAATAAACGGCGGCGCTCCAGCAGCCACGCCCAGCGTAATCAGCGCGCCATACATGGCGGTAACATGCGCCGACATGCTGGCAAAGAAATAATGACTGTACAAGTAAATCACAAAAGACAGCACCACCGCCGTCAGCATCCCTACGCCGACCATCTGATTTTCTAGAATTTTAGCAAACCACGAAATAAAGCCTAGCTTGTTCAGATAATCCGATAAGGCAATAACGCTGCCTACCCAAACCAAGGTATCCCATGCTCTAGTTTCCTTGATAACATGGTTCCAAGTCAATACATTGGTAGCCAACAAAATGCACAAGCCCATAAACGCAATCAGCGTGCCATCCAGCTTCGTGTACTGCGCTGTAGCCCACAAGCCAATGAGCATCACAAAGACGACCAGCATGATTTTTTCCGCCCGAGACATCGGTCCCATTTCTTTCAGCACGTTATCCGCCATGTCACGAGCTTCAGGAGTTTTCTTGATTTCCGGCGGATACACCTTGAACAGCACATACGGAATGGCAACGAGCGCCACTATGCCAGGCACTGAGGCGGCCACAAACCAATCCATCCAAGTAATATCTACATCCAAAATCTTCTTCGCCATCGCCGCCGCCACTGGGTTGCCCACCATGGCTGTCATAAACATTGCAGAAACGACCAAATCAATATGAAAGACCGAGGTTACCAAAAACGCGCCGATTCGCCGCGCTGTTTCGCCAGGATGCGATTCAAAAGCTTCGCACAAACTGGCCACAATCGGAAATACCAGACCGCCGGCGCGCGCCGAGTTGGACGGAATCGCCGGACCAATGATAATATCACTGATGGCCAAGGAGTACACCAGCTTCAAACTGCTGTTGCCGAAGGAGCGCATTACCAAATACGCAATACGCTTACCCAAACCGGTAATAATGAAGGCCCGCGCTAAAATGAAAGCCGACACGATTAACCAAACCGTACCGCCGCTGAAGGCCCCCAACACCTGGGAGAATTTAAGCGTTCCTGTCAGCGCCGCCAAGACCATAGCAATCAGCGCTACGGACCCCGCTGCAATGGGCTGCAAAATAAAGCCTGTTACCGTGCCCATAAAGATGGCAAATAGATGCCATGCTTGCAAGGACAAGCCATCCGGCGTCGGTATAAGCCACAGGGCAACAACAATGCCCACAGTAAGAATAGATGATACCGTTTTGCTCAAGCAAACCCCTCCTGATTGTTTTTTCAATATTATTAAAACACGCCAGATGGGGCTGCCATAGTTTTTGCTCATTTTGTTCATAGTGCGCGTAATGCTCAGTGAGAAAAAACGAAGTACGATACATTAAACACGGGGCAAGAGAGTAGAATGAGGGATCGACAAGGATGGATTGAACAAGAGAAACGAAGTCAAGCGAGGATACGACTAAGGATTATGACGCGTTGTGTTTTTCACAAGAAAGCCAAGCTGACTTGAAAACCGGCAACGCGGTATGCTTTGAGAAACCTTTAGAGGCGAGATGGTCCGCAGGACAAAAAAAGACGACTTTCAGGATAAGAAATCCGGTTGTCTGAACGCAGTGAGTTTCCGTATTTCCCTGTAAGCCATCGTTTTTTGAGTTGAGACTCTTCTTGTTTCGACAAGCACACCGCGCTAAAGCGGCTAACGAGAACGCTAATATCAAAACAAATAAGAACGCTACCAGCTATCTCATTTAGTCAGCTTAACCTCCCCGGCAACATACCTATCCCTCCCGTCCTTCGCTTTGCCATCCATGGCTGTTTTCAGAGGAGACCGGATGCTATAGCCGAACGTCCGCACCCGGCGTCTGCGACAAAACTTTTGCGAGCGAAGCGCTCCGCAGGGCCTGCGAGGCCAGCTGGAAGGATTAGAAATACGGATGTCTGAGCACAGCGAGTTCCCGTATTTCCCTTTCAGCTGGCTGCGCAGGAGCTGAGCGAGCTCTTGTTTTGACACAGATGACGGGTAAGGACGCTAGAAGCCATCTCATTTGGTCCGCTTAGATGCTCCGGCAACCTACCTATCCCTCCCGTCCTTCGCTTTGCCATCCATGGCGCTCAGGACACTAGGAACTTCCTGTTCCGTCGCACGCCGCTACGCGGCCTTAGAAAGCTTGGGGTAGTTGCCGGTAAAAGAAAAAAGCACTCGCCTTCGCGAGTGCTTTTTCTTAACCGGCAACTACCTATCCTCCCAGGCCGCTTCCAGCCAAGTACTTTCGGCGTATGTGGGCTTAACTGCTGTGTTCGGGATGGGAACAGGTGGAACCCCACAGCTATCGTCACCGGATTGTCTTACTGAGTTTGCATTTGCATGCTCCCTCAAAACTCCACACAGAAAGAAGAT